>JBEPWN010000093.1:0-8341 GCA_041642395.1 Marinilabilia sp.
GTGTCCGATATTATCGCCCGATCCCTGTCCAAAATCTGAATATTGCATTTCAAGCAAATTCTCATCATTTAATTTTCCGGGAATTTTAAACAGATTGTAATAGTCCAGTTCAAGACTGAACCCACCGTCTGCAATAATCTCAGATGTGGCATCAGCAACGTCCTGATAGTTTTCCATCTCAAGATTGGCCAGTGCCTTCATTGCCAAAGCCGTATATCGTGTTACCCCGCCCGGAATGTCAGTCCGTTGATTTGGACGCATATCAGGCAAATTGGGAATGACCTCATCCATTTGATCGGATATATGCTGCATCACCTGTTGTTTGGGAGATATTTCCAGCACATATAAATCAGAAGGATCGGATGATTCGGTGATGAATACATCGCCCCATACACGTGAAAGCTGAAACAACAACCAGGCTCTCATGACTTTCGCCTCGGCGATATACTGATCGCCTGTTGAAGCACTGCCACCATTTTCAACATATAATTCCACTTGTTCCATGGCAGAATGAGCACTAAAAATATCGCTGTACATACTCTGCCATAAGGAATTATACATCCAGTAATTTTGATTATACCTGTAATAATCGGTTTCTGCAAAATCCTGCTGATCACCTTCTCCTCCATGGTTAACATCATCACCCCTCACCGAAATAAGAGGAAAAACCGGCCATCCGAGTGAGTAAAATTCAGCATAAGCCCCAATGAGGGGAAGAATCATATTGTCCGAATTTGTATAGTCTGTTTCTTCAGTAAACGACCGGTTCTCCGCCGGCTCCTCCAGCAGGTCGTGGCAGGCTGTCATAAACAACAGGCTTCCGATAAAAACAGTGTAAATAATATATTTGATTGGTTTCATAACAATGACTTTTAAAAATTAAAACTTGAGATTCAGTCCAATGGTGTAAACAGCGGGAATTGGATACGTCTGACGGTCAATACCATTGGATACCTCGGGATTGAAACCATTGTATTCAAAGATGGTCAAAGGCCGTTCGGCAGTCACATATACTCGTGATTCCGGCATCTGACCACCAAGCCAGGTTCCGCTCTCAATGCTATATCCCAACTGAATGTTTTGTATTCGGAAAAAAGTACCGTCTTCAACAAAGTAATCGCTCAACTTCTGGTTCCATCCTTTTCGAAGTCCGGCCGATGAAGGATATTCATTAGAAGTTCCCTCTCCGTGCCAGCGGTTTTTTGCCAGATCGGCATCCATGTTTCCATCCTGGGTCCAGATGATCTCTCCACGTTTCCGGTTCAGAATTTTATTTCCACTCTGACCGCTTACATTCATTGAGAAATCAAAATTTCTGTAATTGACTCCAATATTGGCTCCGTACATAAATGAAGGAAAGTATGAACCCAACACCACACGGTCTTTATCATCAATCACATCATCGTTATTCTGGTCTTTGTAGATAAAATCACCAGGCTCCAGATTATTGCTGACAGCTATGGGATCATTCTGGATCTCAGTTTCATTCTGATAAACTCCTTCCACTTCATGCCCGAAAAAGGCAAGTAATGGTTCACCTACCATCGAACGCTGTCGAAATTCAGCCGAGCCTCCATCAATATATGGCTGGCCATACAAGTCGCGTACTTCATTTTTAAGCGTAGAGAGATTGATCCCGATGTTGTAGCTAAAATCATTTGTGGCAACTTCACGCCAGTTAAGAGCAACTTCAAATCCCGAATTTCTAATCACACCCACATTTCGAAGTACGCTGCTTCCCACTGAAGGAATATTAACATTAATGGCTGCATTTTCAGTATCCCGGATGTAATAATCCAGTTCGGCAGAAAGGCGGCTGTTAAGAAAGCGGGAAGAAAGTCCTATGTTGGTTTCTTCCGTCATTTCCCATTCCAGTTCGGAATAAGTACTTGCAGCTACCGTACCCGACACAAGCTGATCGTCGATGGCAGTGTTAACCACCTGGGTGGTACGTGCACCGTCACTGGCCTGTATCTTATCATTACCAAGCTGTCCCCAGCTACCCCTTAATTTCAGGAAATTAATAACGGGGAAATTATCCATAAAAGGCTCCTCCGAAACAACCCAGCCCAGTCCGATTGTCGGGAAATAACCCCATTTTTCCTGATATTTAGAGCTGCCATCGGCCCTCATCGTTCCATACAGCAGATACCTGTCATTATAGTTGTAGGAAACTCTTCCAAAATATGAAATGCCATATTGTCTGAGTCCACCATCATTCACAGCGTTTTCAGGCTTTTCTTCTGACTGGGCGATATACCATGCTTGCTCCTGATCAACAGGGAAATTCAGACCTTGTGCCCAAAGCCCCTGGTATGCCTCATCACGGTAAGAAGTTCCGCCCATAAGCGTCAGACTATGAACACCAAAATCCTGATCGTAAGTAAGAATATTGTCCCAGATCTGATTGGACCAGTTGGAAAAGGATTTATTTACAGAAGCATTTTCTCTTTGCGCGCCAGGGGTTAAATAATAAGGTAATCTGACGGTGCGCAGATTCGTTGAGGTGAAATCATGATTATATGTTGTTTTAAAGGTCAGCAAATCCGGAATAATGTCAACTTCTGCAAAGAAACTCGACATAATTTTCCGGGACTTTTGCCGGTCATCTGAAAAATCCATGGAAGTAAACGGATTCTTACCGCCCCGGTATCCGAGTGTCTGAGCACTTGCATAATTTACCGGCCATGCCTCCTCATTCATCTCATCGTAAACTGGCATTATGGGCACAGCATAATAAGCCTTGAACCATGAACTTCCGTCCTGCAGGTATTTTTGAGAGTTACTGAAAACAACATTACCCCCCACTTTTAAACGGTCAGTAGCCTGATATTCCATTTTTGAACGAAGATTGAACCGCTCATAATCATTTTTCATATCCAGGATTCCTTCCTGCGAAAAGTAATTAGCGCCTATTGAATAGGTTGTCAACTCACTGCCACCTGCCACCGACAAGCTATGATTTTGCATAGCTCCGGGCCGGAGTATCTCATCATACCAGTCAGTGTTCACATCGGGCACATTCGGGTTGATCCTGCTTCGGCCGTAGCGCTGCATAGCATTTTGAATATACTGCGCGTCGGCATCGGAACCAGACTCAATGGCCATGGTTGTAAATTGTTCTGCATTGGCCATTTTCAGTATATCCTGAGCGATCTGATAGCCATAATACCCATCATAAGAAATCTGAGCTTCCTGTCCGAGTTTACCCGATTTGGTCTCAATCAGCACCACCCCGTTGGCAGCGCGGACACCATAAATAGCTGCGGCAGATGCGTCTTTAAGTACAGAGATAGAAGTAATGTCGGCCGTATTCAGAAAATCGATGTTGTCGAAAAACATACCGTCCACTACATACAAAGGAGATTCGTTTCCTTGTCCGGGATAAGATCCAATACCACGAACACGAATGGTTGGAGCGTCGCCAGGAGCACCGCTGCTTACAACCTGCATTCCCGCAACTTTACCCTGGAGCGCCTGCATGGCCTGCCCCGTAGGTGTTTTTGCAAGATCTTCAGAATCTACAGTAGTAATAGAAGAAGTCAGATCCTTCACAGGAAGTGAACCATAACCGATGACAACAACTTCGTCCAGATCAACTACAGATTCGGACATCTGAACATTAATGGTGGTTCTCCCTTCTATGGGGATTTCAGCTGTCTGAAAACCCACAAAGCTGAAAACCAATGTTCCATCTTCAGGTACATCAATACTATAATTACCATCCATATCGGTAACTGTTCCTTCGGTGGTCCCTTGTAATACAACAGAAGCACCGGGAATCCCAAAATTATCCGGATCGGTCACTTTTCCCTGAACAGTAATTTCCTCCTGTCCAAAGATAAATGACGACACAAATAAAAAACACATAAATAAAAGAGTTCTTCTCATGACAATGATTTTTTTTTTTGGTTCTGATGTAAACCTACGACGGTACCGGGATAAAGGAAAGTATTTGACTACACCAACAACTCTCATTGTTAAAATTTGTAATCAGGCATTGCACAATTACCTCATCATTGACATATCCTTAAAGTTTATTATCTTGCTCACAGAGCTTTATTAATCTAAGTTTGTGAAATCACGGACTGCTTTTTTTCAAAAAAACAACAAAAAAAGAACTCAAATTGTGATTTTTATACCGAAAAAGCATAATTTAAGCACATACATATATTAAAAAGAACATCTTTTTTCATTTATAAAACCCTTTTTCAATAAAAAAAGAATTAAATCGAAGATATTTTCAGAATCATTTGAATCACATGGAAACTTTTAATTCTCAAAAAGTGATGCTCACAAGACTAACAACAGCATTAATGCTGACAGCAATATATCTTACCCAGGGCATTTCAGCCATGGGCAACAATGTGAATACTCCGCAGATAATTAATTTCAACAAACATCAATACGGAGGAGCCAATAAAAACTGGTCGGTTGATTTTGATCATGAAGGATATACCTATTTTGGCAACAGCATTGGTTTGCTGGAATTCGACGGGGTTTCATGGAACTTGCATCCTTCTCCCAATGGGTTTGCAGTGCGTGCAATAGCCATCGACCAAAACAACCGGATATATACAGGAGGTTACCGGGAAATAGGATACTGGGAAAGAAACAAAAAAGGGAAACTGGAATATTTCTCCCTCACAGAACATGTTGAGAAGCATTTTTCGCAAAATGAGGAATTCTGGCACATCTTCACAATCGGGGAAAAGGTGTTTTTTCAATCCTTCTCAGGCATTTATATTTATTCTGCAGATGGTTTTGAGGTAATCAACATCGATGGCTTCATCACTCATGCCGCCATAATTGATGATCAGCTTTTAATTGCATTGAAGGACCGTGGCGTCTTTAAAATTGTAAGCAATAAATATGTTCCACACCTTGAATCAGATTTCTTTTCCGGAAAGACCATTACCTTCATATCGGATTCATTATATCCTGGAGAATATCTGATAGGAACAGAGAGTAACGGAATTTACAGATATAATATTTCTTTGAACAAAGCAGAAGAATGGGCGCCGCAGCAAACAAACTTTTTTATCCGCAATAACATTAATAACGGTGTCATCTCCCGTGAAAGCTCAATCATCATCGGTTCCATCCTTGGCGGCATCAAAATACTGGATAAAAACGGGAATGAAGAGGAAGTGATCAATGTGGAATCCGGATTGCAAAGCAATACTGTTCATGCACTCGCTTGCGACAGTCTGGGAAATATATGGGTGGCCTCCGATAAAGGACTTGATTTTATTTCCTTTTCCTCTTCCGATTCATATTCTGTATTTCAGCACAAAGAACTGGGATCGGTCTATTCAGCAGCATTATATAACGATGTTCTTTATGCCGGTACCAATCAGGGTTTATTTCGCAGGCCCTGGGGAATCCCTAATAAGCCCTTTTCACTTGTCCCGGGTACCCAACGACAAATATGGAACTGCAACATTATTGACGATAAACTTTTTGTGGGACATAATTCAGGCACCTTCATCATCGACCATCAGGATAACCACAAAGCAAAAAGAATATCGAACCATGCTGGAGCCTATTCAATCACACCTGTTCCTGAAAAATTAGATCATCTGATCCAAAGTACATACACCGATCTTGTAGTCTATTCGAAAGAAAACGGCCAATGGAATATTTCCAACACAATAAAAGGGTTCAGCAATCTCATCAGATTTCTGGAATTCGATCATCGCGACAACTTATGGGCCAGCCACCTGTATCACGGGGTATATAAAATACGACTCAATGAAACACTCGACTCGGCCGAGCATGTAACCTATTTCGGCAAAGGCTCTGCCATGTGGCGACCGGGAACCAGGCTGCGGACTTTTAAAGTAGAGAACCGCATTGTCTTCACAAATAAAAAACAGTTATTCACTTACGACGATCTGAATGATTCCATTGTCTCCTATGATTTTCTGAATGAGAACCTGGGGGAATATTCAACATCTTTTAGAATTGTATCTGCCCCCGGCAGTCACTATTGGTTTATCAATTCAGAAGGGATAGCTCTTTTCAAAATCCGGAGCGGAGAAATTCTGAAGATAAACGAATTCCCAATATCCTTATTCAGCAACAATCTAATCCCACAGGAAGAAAACATCATACCCATAGATTCCAAAAAGGCTTTGCTCTGCCTTGAAAACGGATATGCCATCCTTGATGCAGGAGCAACCGACAGCGGAGACAGAATAACCAGTGAAGCATTGCAGTTACGAGAAGTATCCATAAATGACCAGAAGGGAGAAATTGTTACACTTTCCCCATATCAGGAAAAGATAACAATTCCTTACAATCAGAATAATCTGGCCCTTCGCTACTCTTTTCCGCTCTATTCGGCGGAAACCATCAGGTTCCAATATAAAATTGACGGACTGACCGAAGAATGGTCGGCACCGGCAGAGCGACCAGAATTTATTATCAACCGTATTCCCAAAGGCGATTACATCATAAACGTAAGAGCCACCAACAACTGGCAAAAGTCATCCGCTGTACATGAGCTAAAGCTGACAGTGAATCCGCCCTGGTATCAGTCAAAAGTCGCCATAGCTGGTTATGCCTTATTCTTTGCAGGTTTATTTTTTCTGGGAAAACACATAACCATACAACGGGTTAAACTGAATGAAAAGCACAAACGCGAAGAAAAAGAGCATGAGCTGGTCCAGCTCAGAAATGAAAATCTGCGATCCGAACTATCATTCAAAAGCAGGCAACTGGCCAACTCCACCCTGGGAATGGTTAAGAAAAACGAATTTTTAATGTCGCTCAAAGAAAAGCTCAAAAGGCAAAAGGAACAGCTGGGCATCAGGTATCCGGATAAATACTACAAAGAAATGATCAGCAAGATAGACACCAACATCTCGGGCGACGATGAATGGAAGTTGTTTGAGCATAACTTCAATCAGGCTCACGAAACATTTCTGCAAACCCTTAAAAGTGAGTACCCCGATCTCACTCCCAGTGATCTACGCCTTTGTGCCTTTTTAAGGATCAACCTGACCTCGAAAGAAATTGCGCCATTGCTGGGCATCTCGGTACGGGGTGTAGAAAATCATCGCTACCGTGTGCGAAAAAAACTCAACTTGTCGGCCGATACAGATCTGACGGAGTTTATTCTCACTTTGCAAAATGGAAAAGGCCAATCCTTTTCAATAGATCGTTAGATTATTAGATGTTAGATGGATCATCCCGAATCTGTTTTAGAAACAAACATGTAAGCTATGAACAAATCCGTTGGCGTTTTATTGATTTTATTTTCTGTAATTCCATTCTTTGAAGTTTTTGCCGAAGAATATGAATGGAAAATCAGAAAAAATGAGGATGGGATAAAAGTTTATACCCGTGAAAAAGCGGATGCAGGTATTTACATGTACAAGGTAGTTACCCAAATTTCGGTAACGCCGGAAGCTGTTTACCGGCAGGTTGTTGATTTCAACGAAAATTTGAAACACATGGAGTTGGTCGACTCAATCAGGTTTCTTAATCATCAGAAGGATAAGCGGTACACGAATTACATGCATTTCAACATGCCCTGGCCGGTCAAAAACCGGGAGATGGTGATGGAAATGCTCGTGACTAAGAGACAGGATGGGATTTATCTGGAGTCGAATGATGTTCCGGAATACCTTCCAAAGAATAGAGACAAAGTTCTCATTGAAGATTTCCAGGAACAGTGGACGATAAAAAAAGGTGCCACCCCAGATGAAAGCCGGATCACAGTTATTGGCTGGGTCGATCCCGGCGGATCCATCCCGCTATGGGTGGTGAACATGTTCATTGCCCGTACGCCTTTTCGTTTTATTTCCGGGATAATCGAAGAAGTGAAGAAGGATCTATAAGAGAATCTCTTAGCTTATGCATTTTCCCGATAGTTGGAAAATCTTTTAAATATTACCAATAAAGGGGGTCTAACAATTCAAATCCTTCGCGCAAGGCATGCACTGCCACTGCGATAAAGCCATCCAGGTATTTGAAATGAATTCCCGGTTGTACCCTGAATCTTTTAATACATGGGATAGCCTGGCTGAAGCTTACATGAAAAAAGGAAATAACAAAAAGGCCATCAAATACTACAAGAAATCGCTGGCGCTGAATTCGAAGAATGATAATGCCAGGAAGATGCTGGGAAAAATAGAAAACTAATTACTAAGCACAATAGTCCGTTAAAGAAAGCTTAAACGCAGAGACACAAAGACGCAAAGCTTTTATTATTAAAGAGTTGCAGTTATTTGGTGTCGTTTTTCAATGCGTTCATTATCAGCTACTTGTAAAAGTTTAACGGAGTATTGATGGTTAAAAAGTGATTTTTATTGAGAAATCTGAGCATATTAAA
>JBEPWN010000094.1:0-8282 GCA_041642395.1 Marinilabilia sp.
TGTGCTCTTCCGATCTAAAATGGGCATCCCGGAAATGGTGACCACCACCGGTGGCGTTTATCATTGGAAAGACGGTCGCGAGGTACCCGATGTGCAACAAACGGTGATGGAATATCCTTCCCGCCAGTTTTCGTTACTTTATTCAGCTTCACTGGCCAGCAGTCATTACCGCCCCAAAAAAGTGATGGGTGATCAGGCGTCCCTTGAGATCAGCGGAACCCTTAAAATGACCGTTGATCCGGGAGCAGATATGTATAAGGAATATATCGAAAAAGATGATGTAACTCCCAACCAACCCATCGGACTCACCAATGATTTACAGGCTCAGGTGGATGCCATCAGCTCGGCTACCGAGAAGTATTTTGCATCCCGCGGTTTGCTTTACACCTCGCAGGGAGGCAGAATGATTGATACAGCCCATCTCCATCTGGCCGACTGGCTAAGGGGTATTCGTACAGGAGCTCCCACCAGTTGCGGCATAGATGAGGCCTTCGAAGAAGGTGTCACTGCCATGATGGCCACCATTGCTTATCGTGAAGGCAGAGTGGTGAGATGGGATGGAGAGAAAGTAATATAGGTTTTTGGGAACTTTGTTATTACAATAGTCCGTTAAAAAAAGCTTAAACGCAAAGTAATCCTTCGCTGAAGCTACGGATTCTGAGAGACACAAAGACGCAAAGTTTTTATTATCAAAGAGTTGAAGTAATTTATTGTTATTTTTCAAACAATTTATTATTAGGCACTTGCAAAAGTTTAACGGAGTATTGTTATTAGATATACATTCAATAGTTCGATAAAAAAAGATTAAACGCAGAGGCGCAAAGGCGCAAAGTTTTTTTATTTTCAGAGAGTTGTGCGTAAGGCTTATCATAAGCTTCATGAGGTAGAAGTTTCAGTCTGTTTTTTGTATATTTAACTTAAGTTGACTGATACAATAGATGATTCTAATGTAATATAGGAATAATAAAATGACTAAAATATCCCCATACCTTTATCAGGTAAAAGTAATCCTGAAGGATGTTGACCCCCCTATCTGGCGGCGGTTGCTCATTCCAGCGGATTTGTTTTTGCACGATTTTCATAAAGTGCTTCAAACAACGATGGGATGGGAAAACCAGCATATGCATCTTTTTCAGAAAGGAACACGTATGTTTGGTCTGTCGGATGATGAATGGTCAGGCAGTTCCCGGTTTCAGGATTACACCATTGTGAGGGTGAATGATCTCTTGCGGAAGCCAGGTGATGAAATCGAATACCATTATGATATGGGCGACGGCTGGCGTCATGCAGTGGTTTTGGAAAGGGAAAGTGTGAAACCTGATCCATTGGAATATTATCCGCAATGCACCGGAGGAGCCCGTGAATGTCCGCCCGAAGATTGTGGAGGACCGCCCGGCTATATTGAAATGATCAACGCAGTGAAAAATCCGGCAAATCCCCAACACCGTTTCTTTAAAGCCATGTATCCCGAAGGTCTGGATCCGGAATATTTCGATATGGATGAGATTAATGACATCCTTTTGGAAGATGATTATGGATGCATGTTACCGTTTGATGATGATGAAGAGTAGCGGAGTTTATAATTCTCTGAAATAGCCTGACATTTTTGCGTCAGGCTATTTCAGAGAATAACCATCTCACCCTTCTACCATCTCATTGTCCTTTTTGGCATTGCCCCAAAAAGAACGAAAAAGGTCTAGTCCGCTTAAACCTATCAGCCCGCGAAAGCCAAAATTTCCGGCCATTGCACAAGGCCATGAAATTCCCCCATTTTGGCTTTCCTCTATCCGCCGGCCCGGAAAGCGGACAGGCCACCGCGTCTTTCGAACAGAAAAGATCGGTCAATCATAAAAAAATTCTTTCAAACAATAAAATGTTAATAATTTACCTTCTTAGATACAGCTTTTTTTTAAAGATTTGCTTGTATAACCTCTCGCCTTAAATGAAACAATAGCAATAAATGATTTATTATTTGGCCATTAGGTTTATTTCAGTAGATCCTATTTTTACAAAAATTATTAGTTTGCTAATTTGGTAATCTTTGTCTAAGACTTTGAAATTCAATAGTTTGTTTCATTCTCTTAGCCTCACGCCTTCCACCATCTTACCTTCTATCTCTCCAACCATCTCACTGACACCTTTGCTCAATGCCCCATGCCCTTTGCCCCATGCTCCATGCTCCATGCTCTATTCCATCGTGAAAGAAACAACCACTGCGGCATGATCCGATGGAAATCCAAGAGGATGAGTATTGATGACCGAAGCTGAAGTTGGTATTAATTTTTTCCCCTGGTACCAGATAAAATCCATCCTGGTTTGCAGGCCCTCTTTGTAAATGGGAGACCAGGTAACGCCGGGTTTAGCAACTTCGTCGGGGAATAATTGGCGATAAGCATCCTTAAAACCTGCATCTTCCATGAAACGGGTAGCCGGAAAATCAACCACCAGACCATTGTATCTCTCTTGATTTCGTTCCGTCCAGTCGAGGTGCGACCCACTGTTGAAATCACCGGCCATAACAATGGGAGTCTGCTCGCTGTTAATGATAAAAGGCCTGATTTCACTCAGAAGGAAGTTTGCTTCCACGCCCCTGGTTTCCATTTCCCTGACTTCAATGGTGTCGGCCCGGGCATTTTCTTTACGAAAATAAGCTGCAAGATTTGGATGTCCGCTTAGCCATACCGGTCCGATCAAAAGATCTTTATTCTCTCCCAAATCCAGATTCAGGGCACCAAAATGATCGGGCCGGAAGGCATTGTAGCTTTTTAGTGGAGCAAACCGTGACAGGACACTCAGATTGGCACTTCGCCGGTAAAAAAAATAGTCTAGTTCGCCGGCGATCTGTTCGCCCGATCCCATTGTTTCCTGTAAAGCAACAATGTCGGCTCCCGAATTGCGTATGATATCTGCCACGCGTTCCACGCCGACATATTTCCCCTGATGCATGCCTCCGTTCCGGATGTTCCAGGTCATAACGGTGATGGAATCTTTATAAACCGGTAATGCTCTCAGTTTTTTACCGGAGGTAAGATGGAAGAGTCCGGCCACCTGATCGTCTGATAAAGCTCTGGACCAGACGCCCAGTTCATCGATCATTCCGTTGAACGTTTCGGTTCGCGGATCTTTGGCCAGCGGATCGCTGCCTATCTGAAGAGAAGTGCCCGGAAACGATGTATCCATGCTTTCGGTGCTTAATACAGCTTTGAGATCTCCATCATAATAAAAACGGGCCTCCCGCTGAAGCTTGTCTATGTTAAAGCCGATCTGATGCCATCGCCCGTCATTAATGGGCTGGTGTGTGTGGGTGGGAGAGTAGCGCAGCACATCATCGCCGTCGCTGAATTCCCACATCCAGCTTCCAGACAGGGTTTTGCTGATGTGCCATCCCCTGTATTTCTCTTTTTCCATCAGCTGTTTCTGACCGGTTATGACATATTCATTGGGATCGTCGTCACCGGATTTCACCCAAAGCATAATGGTAAGGCCTTCGTAGTCCCCGAAACTGTTGGCAAGTCCTTTGTCAATGATCACCGGTTTGCGGTAACGTGCATTTTCCGAGAGATTGAGGCATGAGTCTGCAAGGCCTTTGTCGTAAGACACATATTTATCACCGTGGAAATTGACCGGCAATATCCCGGTGTTCATGATCTCATTGTTAAAGGACAGATATATAAGTGAAGGACCGGGATTGGAATATTCCCGTTGACGGCAACCCGTTATGAACATTGCAAAAAATAGCAGAAGAATAAGGTAAATTTGCTTCATATGATGAGATTTGTTTAAGGGACAATCACTTTTTTCCGGAGGAACTTATTTTTTGAAAAAAGATTGCTTCGCTTTGCTCGCAATGACGCTGTTCAAAAGGTTTTTTATGGAGGGTGGATGGGGTTGATTTTCGGCAAGGCCGAAAATCAACCCCATCCACCCTTTCTAAAACTTGTTGAACAGCGTCATTGCGAGTGAAACGAAGCAATCTTTTATCAACATTAATATTTATCTGGTCGGCAGTGATTATTATTAATTTAAATATTTACTGATAATCTGTCAATTTTTTTACAACAATGGAAAGGTTGAGCAATTTGAAGATAAAAACCCATTAGTAATGTCCGGGTAGAGCGGCGAAGTAATGAGACGCTCTACCCGGACATTAAATACCCCGGGGATCGGGACGCAAAGGCAAAGGAGCCATCTTCTCCACCTCTACCGAGGGATGCCCGAACTCGATTGTAATACGTCCTCGTATCAGGTACACCCCATTGCCACGAAACGGCCACATTTTTACCACTTGCGGAAAATGAACGGTATCAAAAAACTCACCATCCGCATCAAGGAAAGTGGCAAAATGCATCATCTGGTTATTAATGGTACGTACATACTTGATGGTAACCAATTGTCCCACAACACGGACATTCCGCCCGGTTTGCGTGGCCAGTTCGCGAGCCCGTAATTCACCGCGAAAATGGGTCTTCAACATATCAAACAAGGTGTACCCAACCGGGAAACCCAATAATTCTATCTCATCATATGCATCTTCGATAAGCCCCTGCTCGAATGGGGGCATCTGATAATCGGGCGATTTGGCGGTAAACAAGCGTGGAGCCGTCTGATCCTTTTTCTTGCCGCCCGACAACAAAAAATGCACTTCCCAAAGTAATTCGGGTTTACTCTTTCCAGTAAAGCGGAAAGCCCCGAGCCGAACAAGCAATATTAATTGTTCGCGGGTGGTGCCTGTGCGTGCAATGAAATCATTAAGACCCTTATAAAAACCATTGCGATTTCGTTCTGCAACAATGCGCAAAGCTGCTTTTTGTTCCAGATCACGCACATGCACAAATCCCAGAAAAATATCTTTCCCGGTAATTGATGTGGCATATTGCCCCCGGTTGATGCAAGGCAGATGAATGACTGCTCCCCACCGGCGGGCCTCGTTTACATACAGCCAAGTGGAATAAAACCCGCCAAAGTTATTGATCACAGCCACCATAAACTCCATTGGATAATGTGCTTTCAGATACAAACTCTGAAAACTCTCTACGGCATAAGAGGCGGAGTGTGCTTTGGAAAATGAATAACCCGCAAAAGATTCTATCTGTCGCCAGACTTCAGCGGTGAGAGCGTCGGGATAGCCGCGTTCTTTGCAGTTATTAAAAAATTTGTCAACAATGCCCTGAAAAGCCGCTCGCGAACGATATTTCCCGCTCATGGCACGTCGCAACACATCGGCATCGGCCAGATCGAGTCCGGCAAAATGATGACACACCTTCATCACATCTTCCTGATAAACCATTACCCCGTATGTCTCGCCCAACTGTTCCTTCATCACCGGATGGGCATATTCAAACCCTTCCGGATCGTGAAAACGCCTGATGTATTCGCGCATCATTCCCGAACGGGCTACGCCGGGCCGGATAATGGAACTGGCCGCTACCAGGGTTAAATAATCGTCGCAATGCAATTTTTTGAGCAAGCTGCGCATGGCAGGGCTCTCAATATAAAAACAACCGGTGGTTTCGCCCTTGCGCAACAATTCCTTTACCTGCTCATCTTTCTTAAATTCATCCACCCGGTGCATGTCCAGCTTTTCACCATGATTGTCATGCACTATGTCGATGCACTCGCGAATATGTCCGATGCCACGCTGCGAAAGGATATCAAATTTTTCAAAACCGATGGCTTCGGCTGTGTACATGTCCCACTGGGTGGTGGCAAATCCTTTGGGCGGCATATCCAGTGCGGTGTAATCAGTAATGGGAGCATCCGAAATAAGAATACCACCGGCATGAATGGTTCTTAAGTTGGGAAAACCGGCCAACTGCTGTCCCATCTGCAGAATTTTCTGCTCCAACGAATTCTCACCGGCACAGGTACTCCGGGCAGCCAGCTGGTCAATGTCTTCTTTGGGCAATCCGTAAATCTTACCCAACTCACGAATGGCAGCCCGCGGCTGAAAGGTTGAAATGGCTCCCAACATTGCCGTATGACCCTGTCCGTGCCTTTTAAAAATGTATTGTTGCACCTCTTCCCGCTCCCGCCATGAGTAATCAATATCAAAATCGGGAGGCGACGAACGCTTGGGATTCAAAAAACGTTCAAAATACAGATTGAGCTCAATGGGATCCACATCAGTAATTTTCAGGCAATAAGCCACCACACTGTTGGCCCCGCTCCCGCGGCCCACATGATAGAATCCGCGCGACAACGAATACCGGATAATATCCCATGTAATGAGAAAATAAGCCGCAAAACCAAGTTTATTGATGATACCCAGTTCTTTACTCACACGCTGCTGAGCCTCTGCATTTCCGGCTCCGTATCGTTCACGCACCCCGTCTGCTGCGAGTTGTGCCAGCAGGTGCTCATCATCGCGGCGACTGCCCGTATAAGTACTTTTATTCCTGATGCCCGAAAAATCAAAATCGAAAGAAAGTTCGTCCATCAACCTGTCGGTGGATTTGATAATTTCAGGCCTGCCGGCAAAAGCGTCCAAAAGCTTGTCCCGCGGCACCATCCAGTCGTAAGGCGATGCCACATCTTCCGGCGCCACCCGGTCAAGAAGAATATTACGATCGATGGCACGCAAATGGCGGTGCAGCTCCAATCCCTGCCGGTCGGCAAACGTAACCGGCTGCCACATCAGAAGGCGCTCCTGCCGGTAGCGCCATGGCGATGTCAATAATTGGCGCAACTGAAAATGGCGAATACCAACATATTCGTTATCTGCAAGTTCGTAAGGCGTTTTGGTTCCCCAGGGCCACACAATAATGGCATGGCGAAAAGCAGGTGGTTTTGCCGGCAACGGCTGTCCCTGCAAACGGTAAAAGCTCAGAAACCGGTTCAGCTCCCCAAATCCTTTAAAATTTAAAGCAATACCGGTATAAAGCAACCGGTTGTCGTTGCGAAACTCAATGCCTGTAAGCGGAGTAATGTTTTTTTCGCGGCACGCCTTCACAAACTCAAATGTACCCGAGGTATTATTGATGTCGGTAAGTACAAGCACATCAATGCCACGGGCTGCGGCTTGCGCAGTCAGCTGTTCGGGGGAGAGAGTCCCGAAACGAAGGCTGTAATATGATTTAACAATTATCAATGATCAGTTATCAATGATCAATTACCAGTTACCAATTATCAATTACCAGTTATCAATTACCAATGATCAGTTACCAATTATCAATTACCAGTTATCAATTACCAATGAACAGTTGTCAATGAGCAATTACCAGTTACCAATGAGCAATTATCAGTTATCAATTACCATTGTTCATTGATCATTGTTTATTGATTATTGATCATTGATTCATTGATCATTGTTTATTGATCATTGATTCATTGATCATTGTTTATTGATCATTGATTCATTGATCATTGTTTATTGATCATTGGTCATTGATCATTGGTCATTGATTCATTGGTCATTGGTCATTGATTCATTGGTCATTGATTCATCCTGGTTGTTTTAAGAATCGTATAAAGAATCCGGCCTATTTCATCGGCATTTAGATAAAGAACTTCATATTTTGAATCATTCATCAAACCAACTGCCTTTAATAATTTCAGCCAGAATTGTGTTTCGAGTGTTTCTTTATATGCAATGCTTATTTTGCTTGAAAAATCATTCCCCGAAATAGCCCCGTTTGCTTCTGCGAGGTTTGCTCCAATAGAGGTTCCGCTTTTCAATAATTGTCGGGCCAAATCATATTCTTTTTCCTCTGTTTTTAACCATTTGCAATATCCATACACTTTAATTGCAAAATCAAAAGCCTTTTGATACGCTACATTTTCTTTCATAACTTTCAACATTAAAAATTTAATAATTGCAAACATTTGTGTCCGGTTAAAAAAATGAGATTGCTTCACTACGTTCGCAATGACGGCACTTTGAGGTATATCGAAGGGTGGTAGGGGTTGATTTTCGGCTTTGCCGAAAATCAACCCCTACCACCCCCAGCTTTAACCTTGGAGGACAGCGTCATTGCGAGCAATTGAGCCTGCCCCGACCCTTCGGGGAAGCAATCTCTTTTCAAAACAATAGTTTCTCCGGACACTAGTGAATTGATCATTGCCCATTGATTCATTGATCATTGGTCATTATTCATTGTTCATTGTTCAAACAGCCCGTCCCACAGCCCCTACCCCAAACCGGTGCCTGATATAATCAAGTGTCCGGTAAAGCTCCACCCGCCGGGCTGTATCGTCAAACAAATCGAGTTGTGATGACCCACTCACCAAATGTGTCAGTTTTACGCCCACCAGTCGCACCATTACCCTGCGGGAATAGAGTTTGG
>JBEPWN010000095.1:0-8205 GCA_041642395.1 Marinilabilia sp.
TCCCAAATATGACAATTCATACTTATCATTGAATTCTGGATATTTTTTCTGCATGTATTCCAGTCCGTTTTTCGATATGAGAAACAGTTTTGACACATGCTTCAACTGAAATTTCCTGAATGGAATGAAGCCTTTTACAGATCTATCCTCATAGAGATCAAACCCGTGAGCCCGGGAGATAAAACCGTTAATTTTTTTCTTTGAACTGAGTATCGCTAAACGGGTACTCTGGTTGCTAAACCAGTAGGTGTAATGAAGGGTGTGGTCAATAAGTTCATGTTTTTTCAAAAAATCGAAAAGCACGCCAGACTGGTAGCCTAGTCGCAACAGGGCCTTTAACATGGTTGATTTATTCTGGCTTTTCAGTATATCCCGAATGCAATTGAGCATCCATGGCCGGGCATTGAACATTCCCTGCAGTATGTTATACCGTGAATAATCAGGAGCCATTACCTCTACCCCTTCGGGAAGGGGCCGTTTGTCGCCATCCGTATTGGACGGGATTAAAACTACTCTGGCAAAAGCTTTCGACAAATATTTTATCTCGGCTTCGATGAATTGTTCGCCAATGCCGTAAGGGAAGGCTGAAGTATGAAGGCAGAGTGTTGTCATACTAATATCTCAAATATTTTTTCATTGTTTCTATGTTCAATACTCCGTTAAGCTTTTACAAGTAGCTGATAATGAACGCATTGAAAAACGACACCAAATAACTGCAACTCTTTAATAATAAAAGCTTTGCGTCTTTGTGTCTCTGCGTTTAAGCTTTCTTTAACGGACTATTGTATGTTCTGACGTTGTGTTTTTGATTATGTCGAAATTAGCAGATGCCAATTTTTCATGGTTCTCAAGATGCCTAAATCGTTTTTCCGCTATCAAAAGTATAATTTATTCATGATTTTATTTGATTATCAATCGAACATTGAATTTTGGTGACACGTAGAGACGCAAGATATTGCGTCTCTACGTTGACGTTTCCCGAAATTTTATTGATATTTAATTATACGGGTCATTTATCCCGCACCTAAGTTTTGTGTTATTTATTTGAAAATAGATCGCAACCCTCTGGATATTTTGCTGCCCCAATGATACCGACAAATAATCTACATTTTCAAAAAACTCTGATTTTATGCAAAAAAAAAACGTATTTGTTTTAGGCATGAATGAAATAAACCGGCAGCGGCTCAATGAATTGCCACAGGCCGATGAATGCACTTTTCATTCACTTTTATCCTATGAAGAAAGTCATGGAGCAAAGGATTATGATATCAAATCCATATTTGAAAAAGCGATAAAACAATTGAATGAATTTGACGGAAGCATCGATGCTATTATAGGATTCTGGGATTTCCCCGTGAGCATTATGCAAACCATTCTCTCTAACCGGTACGGAACCAGAAGCACCTCAACACAAAGCGTGTATTACTGCGAAGACAAATATGGCGCACGGGTAAAGCAGAAGGAAGTGATTCCCGAATGCGTACCCGGATTCAACGGATTTAACCCGTTTGATGAGAATCCACTGGATAAAATCACACTCAACTATCCTTTCTGGATCAAGCCCGTTAAATCGTTCGGAGGCCATCTGGGTTTTCGCATTGAAAACGAAGCGGATTTCAATAACGCCATACCCGTCATCCAAAAAAATATTGAGCGCTTCACGGAACCATTTTTCAACCTGGTAGAATATGCTTCCATGGATTTTAAACCCGACAGGCAAATACTATGTATTGCAGAAGAGATGATATCGGGCCAGCAGTGTACTGTGGAAGGATCGGTTTATGAAGAAAATGTTTATATTCATGGAGTTGTAGATTCGCACAGTTATAAAGGAATGTCTTCATTTTCGTTTTACAGCTATCCATCACAACTTCCGGCCAATATAAAAGAGAGGATGTATGAATATACCAGGAAAATAATGCCGCACCTCGGATTCAATAATTCAACATTCAACATTGAATTCTACTGGAACAAAGACACTGATGACATAAAATTACTGGAAATCAATCCCCGGATATCGCAATCCCATTCAGATCTTTTCAAAAAAGTGGATGGTGTCTATAATCACAAGATCATTATTGATGTCGCTCTGGGCAATCCGCCATCTTTACCTGCACAGGAAGGACGCTTCACTATGGCGGGCAAGTTTTTTATTCGTCATTTTAAAAACGGAATTGTAACAAATGCACCTGATGAAGAAAAAATAAAAAAAATGCATGAGCAATATCCGGATGTTGTCCTTGATCTGGTGGCCGAAGAAGGTGAAAAACTCGAAGACCTTTGCTATCAGGACAGCTACAGCTATAAGCTCGGATTTGTTTATCTGGGCGGTGAATCAATTAAGGATATGCAGGAGAAATTTGAAAATATAAAAAAAATTCTTGGTTATGAAATTGAGGATGTTGAATGATGTCCCGACCTGAAAAGTAAGAATGGCAGGAAAATTTATGCTAAAGATTGTAAATGAAATAAACCGGATGTTTGTTCCGAACCTCAGAATAACCGGACAGTGAAAATCGGTTAAAAAAGGAACCATTTGTAAAGGCCAATCAGCAAAAAGTTTTTCACATGAATTATGTCGAATACCTCCCACATGAAGTTAGAGTAACAGAAAATCAATGGATACCCATGAAGGACGGCGTAAAACTGGCTTCAAGGATATGGTATCCTGAAAATGCGGAAAACGAGCCCGTCCCGGCCATACTGGAATACATTCCATATCGCAAACGCGATGTAACCCGGCAGCGCGATGACATGGTGCAGAAATACATTGCAGGTCATGGATATGCAGTGATCCGTGCAGACATCCGCGGAAGCGGGGATTCGGAAGGCATTTTAACCGACGAATACGTTATTCAGGAGCAGGAAGACGGATTGGAAATTCTGAACTGGATAGCCTCTCAACCGTGGTGCGACGGCAACATGGGAATAATTGGAATTAGCTGGGGCGGGTTTAACGGCTTGCAGTTGGCTGCCCGGCAACCACCCGGACTAAAAGCCATCATTACGGTATGCTCTACCGACGACCGCTATGCCGATGATGTACATTACATGGGAGGCGCCCTGCTGGGTGACAACTTATCCTGGGCTTCAGTGATGTTTGCGGTCAATTCCACTCCGCCCGATCCCGAAATAGCAGGCGATAAATGGCGGGATATGTGGATGCAAAGACTTGAACACAGCGGCTTGTGGGTAGATACATGGTTGCAGCACCAACACCGCGATGATTACTGGAAGCATGGATCTGTCTGTGAGGACTACAAGAGCATAAAAGCAGCAGTGATGGCTGTGAGCGGCTGGGCCGATGGCTATTCCAATGCCGTGTTTCGCATGATGGAACATCTGGAATCGCCACGAAAAGGACTAATTGGTCCGTGGAGCCATAAATACCCCCATGTGGGTGAACCCGGCCCTGCCATTGGCTGGCTTCAGGAATGCCTGCGCTGGTGGGATTACTGGCTGAAAAACAAAGAGAATGGCATCATGGATGAACCTATGCTGCGCGCTTACATGCAAAATAGCATCCCCCCTTCCAGTAAAATAAAGTGTCGCCCCGGGCGATGGGTAAGTGAAGAATCCTGGCCGTCCCCACAAATTGAAAACAAGGCCTGGCAGTTAACATCCAACACCCTTACCAGTGAAAAACCTTCAGTTTCGGATGAAAAGCGTTCAGTGGAATCACCACTCCGAACCGGCCTCTACGCAGGCAAATGGTGCAGCTACAGCGCCCCACCCGATCTGCCCAATGATCAGCGCGAGGACGACGGAGGTGCAATCGTTTTTGACACTGAACCGTTGATTGAACCACTGGAAATACTAGGCGCTCCTGTGGCGGAATTTGAAATAGAATCAGATCAACCTGACGGTATGGTGGCCATTCGTTTATCTGATGTCTTACCAAATCAGGAAGTCCGCCGGGTTACCTACGGTTTGCTTAACCTCACCCATCACAGCAGCCATGAGCACCCCGAAGCGCTGGTCCCTGGCAGACGTTACAAAATCAGTGTGCAATTGAACGATGTTGCCGAACAGTTTCCTGCAGGCCACCGCATACGACTGGCTGTTTCGTCGGTTTACTGGCCTTTGGCCTGGCCTTCTCCCAAACAATCAAACATTACATTACATGTATCCCAAAGCAAATTGGTATTGCCGGTACGAAAGGCCTCAGCCGAGGACAAGAATTTAAGACAATTTGAGCAGCCGGAATCAGCACCTCCATCACACATTAAAACATTGATCCCCGGAAATCAAAAGTGGAAAGTGGAACGCAATCTGATTACTGATGAAACAAGCCTGATTGTCGGAAAGGATGGCGGACGCATTAAAATAGAAGACATCGATCTGGAGTTTCAGAATGCTTTCGATGAAAAATATACTGTATTTGGAAATGATCTGTCAACCTTAAAAGGCGAAACAACAAGGGTATATGTTTTTGAACGAAAAGAATGGCAGGTGAAAACCATCACCCACACCGAATTAACTTCGGATGAAAAGTATTTTTACATCAACGCAACCATTGATGCTTATGAAAAAGGCGTTCGTGTATTTAGCAAAAACTGGAACAAAAAAATAATCCGAAAACTGGTATAAACATGGACCCAAAAGGAAAAACAATTGTCATTACCGGAGCAAGTTCAGGGATAGGCGCTGCTGCTGCAAAAATTCTAAGCCAAAAAGGTGCAAAGCTCATTATTACGGGACGCTCTGATAAAACAAAAAAGATTGCAGATGAATTAAACTGCGATTATTACCTGGTTGATTATGCACGATTTAAGGACGTAATAGTGTTTGCAAAATCATTACTAAAAACACATCCCCGCATTGATGTTCTGGTGAACAATGTGGGCGGGGTATTTGCCGACAGGCGCATTACCGAAGATGGCAATGAACTAACCCTTCAGGTGAATCATTTGTCTGGATTTTTACTTACCCTGCTATTAAAAGAACGGTTGGAAGAATCAAAGGCAATTGTTATAAATACCTCCAGTCAGGTCAACACAATGGGACAAATAGATTTTGACGATCTGCAAAGTGAAAAAAAATATGATGAGCACCGGGTTTATGGGACGACCAAATTAATGAACATCCTGCATGCAATGGAAATAAGCCGGCGTTATAAAGATGTCAATGCTGCATCCTTTCATCCCGGAGGAGTTGCAACCGGATTTGGACGCGAAGGCGGTAAGCTTGTAAAAATGGTTTATGAGTCCCCGTTAAGGCATTTGTTTTTAATCTCTCCAAAGAAAGGTGCAGATACATTAATCTGGCTCATTACATCCACACCGGGTAAAGATTGGAAACCGGGAGAATATTATGCCAAAAGAAAACCGGCCAAAAAGAATCCCCAGGTTAGCGAAAGCATGGCCAGGAAAATGTGGGACGCATCTGAAAAACTGGTGAACTCAAGCCGCCACTGATCAACGGACTGTTAGATTTTTAGATATAAGATTTAAGCTGAATCGTATCTCGAAGCTTCGGGATTGGTAATATGTTTATTAAAAAAATAATCCGCAGAATTTAAGTAAAAAATTATCCAGTAATTACAAAAGATTAACGGACTATTGACTGATAATAATCAAACTGAAAAAAAAATGAACTGAGAGGATGAGCGAACTGGTAACAAAAATTGCGGAATGGGGCGCAGGATTTCTGGAGCTTATGGGAGTTGCAGTAATTGTATTCTTCGCCATTTTTTCCACCGCGAAGGCATTGATCGACTGGATCAGAAAAGATGTCGTCAAAACCATCTACGATCAATACCGACACTTATTTGCCCGCGGCATTTTGTTGGGGCTGGAGCTCCTGGTTGCTGCCGACATCATCCACACCGTAGCCGTAAACCTCACCTTTACCAGTGTTGGAGTACTGGCCATTGTGGTGCTGATTCGGACCTTCCTGAGTTTCACCTTGCAGGTTGAAACCACCGGACGTTGGCCCTGGCAGGAAAAATTTCCAAAACTAAAGGATTGATTCGTCCAGTTTAAATACATTCATGGTTGCCTCCAGAGCATCATAAGTCAGCAGTTTGCCCGACAGAATATTCCCTTTTCCCAGAATAATTTTAAGAACTTCACATGCCTGAAGACTACCAATGATTCCGGGCAAAACACCCATGACTCCTTTGGGAAGGTCTGATTCACCAGGCATATCCGGAAACAAATCTGAAAAGGAAGGACCTCCATTATAATTGAATACGCATACCTGTCCTTCAAATTCCCCGATCGCACCATGAATAAATGGCTTTCCAAGCTGACGGGTCACCTTATCGATGCATTGCCGCGAATCGAAATTATCGGTTGCCCCCACCACCATATCGTACTCGCTGATAATTTCCACAGCATTTCCGTCGTCCAAAAAAAACGGATAAGTCCGGAATGTAACATCTCCGTTTAACTGCTGAAGTGTTTCTTTTGCAATTTGTGCTTTACCCGAATCAATTTGATGCTTCCGGTATAGCACCTGTCGCTGAAGATTAGAAAGACTCACTGTATCGGCATCCACAATGCCGATGGTCCCCACCCCGGCAGCAGTAAGATATTGCAGAATAGGCGCACCAAGTCCACCGGCTCCTACCACCAGCACCTTTGCCCCAAGCAGTTTTTCCTGGCCCGTTTCACCAATCTGCGGGAGTATGATGTGACGATTGTAGCGTTCCTTTTGGGATGAGTTCATAAGTATATCTTCAAATTTGCATAAAGCTGTCCCAGTCTTTCCAGACCACCTCATAACCATTTTTCCTGATCATTTCAGCAATTTCGGCGGGTGAGCGGTTGTCGTCCACCGAAAATTGCTCCAGACTCTCTTTATTGCCGGCATATCCACCCGGATTTGTTTTTGATCCGGCACTGAAGGAAGTCACTCCCAGCTTCAGCATATTGTCTCTGAAATGAGCGTCCTCACGGGTAGATAGAGACAGCTCAACCTGCTCATTGAAAAGGCGGTAGGCACAAATCAGCTGCACCAGATCTCTTTGTCCTGCTTTATACCGTGGCTCAAACGAACCGGCATGCGGACGAAGCCGGGGAAATGAGATGGAATATTTGGTTTGCCAATAGTGTTTCTCCAGGTAATTTAAATGCATGGCGGTAAAGAAAGAATCAATGCGCCAGTCTTCCAGTCCCAGCAAACAGCCCAGTCCAACTTTGTGAACACCCGCCTGACCAAGCCTGTCGGGCGTTTCGACACGATACTTGTAATTTGATTTCTTCCCACCCGGATGGTAATTTTTATAGTTGGCCTCATTATAAGTTTCCTGATAAATATAAACCGTATTCAATCCGTATTGGGCCAGTCGCATATATTCTTCAGTTTCCAGAGGCTGAACCTCGATTGAGATCAGTGAAAACTCTTCCCTCAGCACCTCCATCATTTCCTGAAAGTAATCCACTCCACACCGGCGGTTGTCTTCGCCCGTCACCAGCAAAATGTGTTCAAAACCCAACTTCCGGATGGCCCGTGCTTCAGCAAGCACATCCTCTTTCGAAAGGATCGTGCGCTCAATATCATTGTTGTGATTAAATCCGCAATAAACGCAATTGTTGGTGCAGGCATTAGACAGATAAAGAGGAATGTAGAATTGCATCGTCTTGCCAAACCGCTTTTGGGTGATTTGCATGCTTTTCTGAACCATCAGTTCGAGGTAGGGAGTGGCAGCCGGAGATATCAGTGCCTGAAAATCATTGAGATCGAGCCGGTCCTTTCCCAGGGCCTGCTTAACATCATCAGCCGTTTTTCCGTAAATTTGCCGGCCGGTCTCGTCCCAATTCCTTTTCTGTATTTCGTGATAAAAACTCATGATTTTTAGATGTTAGAAATTAGAGGCTAGATTAATAGGTCAGCAGGCTGGTAGGTCATTAGGCTATTAGATGTTAGATGCTCGTCAATCAAGGTTATCCAGAAATGCCGTTAAGGGACTACTGGCTTCGGCCGTCAGGGATTTCGCGGCCAGTTTGGCCTCAAATGCCATGCGTCCGGCTTCAACCGCCAGTCTGAAAGCTCTGGCCATTTCCACCGGATTGGCCGAAACGGCAATGGCGGTATTTACCAGCACGGCATCGGCCCCTATCTCCATGGCCCATGCAGCATGTGACGGAGCACCAATACCTGCATCCACAACCACCGGCACATTGCTTTGCTCAATGATAATCTCCAGAAAGTCAAGGGTTCGCAGTCCGTTATTCGAACCAATTGGCGACCCCAGTGGCA
>JBEPWN010000096.1:0-8203 GCA_041642395.1 Marinilabilia sp.
AGTCCTGATTGACTCCCCCCGGTGACGTTTTCACCACTTAGAAGAGAACCATAACTAAAACGGGGAATTATCTTTACATTTTTATCCCCGATGGGAGCTTCAACTGTGGTAATGTAAAACCGTCTTTCATATGGATCGTTGTGCCACTGAACCGACTGGTATATTCCTATGGATCCCGGAATTTGGAATGACGCCATGGATTCTTTTAGCTCAAGACCCTGCGAGTGGCCGGGGCTGATAGTCAGAAGACGATCCAGATCGGAACGGGCCTCTTTCATGCGCTTGATTTCGGCATATGCAAATGCTCTGTTGTATAGCAGGTCTTCATTATTTGCATCAACAGATAATCCATCACTTGCGAGGCTTATCGTGTGTTTGAATTCTCCGGCTATGTTGTTTATGGAAGTCAATGCAGATATGGCATCAGTATGGTCCGGATGTTGAGCTAATATATCTTGAAATATATTTTTGGCAGATGCTGAATTTCCTTCCCAATGATGGGTTTGTCCCACCAGAAACAAGATATCTATGTTTTCAGGATAGTCAGCACGTTCCATACACATTTTCCGGGCCTCGGCATAATGGCCGTCCCATGCAGTCTGTCGAATGGAATCAAGTGATTGTCCTGAAGCTATTCCCGGAAGAAAAACTGACAGAATTAATATGGATGTAACGAATAAAATATTTCGCATAATATTTTGTGGGTTGAACAATAGTCATTTTTTTATCTAAGTTGAGCGAAATCGCTCAATTTGGATATTATTCTTTTCTGAATAACAGGAATCCTACTTTTTCTTTCAGTACATTCACATTAAAAGGCTTTGAAACATAGTCATTGGCGCCCAGTTTGATGGCTTCCTGGATGTTATCGTTTTCAGATAGAGCTGATACCATTAAGATTGGGATGTTTGATTTTAATTCATTTCGCAGGTAACTGATTACATCAAGACCGCTGTTTACCGGCATCATCACATCCGATATCACAAGCTGAAAAAGCTGTTCTTTTAATTCCTGAATTGCCAGAGCTCCATTTTCAACCACCTTAACACTATGATTATCAGATATTAGTTTCCGTTCGATGATCCGGGCAATTAATCGGTCGTCTTCACATACTAGGATATTAGCCATATGTCTGGTTTTAATGAGTATGATTGGGTCTTTACCGAGATTGTACGTTTGTCATCAGTAAAAGGTTTTAAGTCAATAAAATTATAACGTTAGTCAAAAAAAATTATCATTTTGATTGAGCTGGATCAAACCCGAACTGAATGCATTATTTGCAAGAAGGCTGTATTCATGTTATTTTTTTGAGGTATATTTGCAACATGGTTGCAGATATTGATGATATTCCTGGTCTGTTGCGTACTTTCGGTCTTTCGGCAACGAACATTCGTTGTCAGGTTGTTGATCTGTTGTGGGGGGATGGAGTTGCACTGACCCAGAGGGAGCTGGAAGGAAAGTTGCCCGGTAATACTGACCGTGTAACAGTTTATCGTACCCTGAAGTTATTTATTAAAGAGGGCATTATTCATAAAATAGTTCTGGATGGGAAAACACAGAAATACAAACTTGCCGGCCGTTTTCGAAAAAGTGATCATGCCCATTTTTATTGTATTCATTGTCACAAATTGCTGTGTATGCCACAGTTGAATGTGGATGCCGGAGCCTTACCAGTTGGGTTTGAATTTTATTCTGCCAGATTGGTGGTCGAAGGAATTTGCGACTATTGTTCTTCTTCCAAAAAGTAATTTATGATGAAAATACTATTTAGTTCCATTGTTATTCTGATTATTTGGCCATTCTTGTTCTTGTCACAGGGATGTCGGTTTGAAAATAAAGATAACACGGGTGTGACCGTTACAATTGAGCCGGTTAAATACTTTATCGACCGTCTTACATCTCAAAAGATAAAGGTCAATGTCATGGTACCCGTCGGTGCCAGCCCTGCAACCTATTCTCCTGCCCCCGATCAGTTGATGCAGCTCTCCTCGTCAAAGCTCTATGTGAAGGTTGGGCATCTCGGTTTTGAGGAGGCCTGGATGCCGCGGATGGAAGAGCTAAATCCGGAAATGGATGTTGTAAATTTGTCGCGCAATGTTTCATTGATAAGAGGTGGTGAATATGTCCATGGCGACCATGTGCATTACGGCGGGTCCGATCCTCATATCTGGACGTCGCCCGCCGTGGTGATGACATTTCTGCCCGATCTAAAAAAGGGCTTGATAACATCTTTTCCAGAGCACCGGGTTCTTATTGAGGAAAATTATACTGCTCTTTTGCAGGATGTGAAAGAAATGCACAATGCTTTTTCTGACTTGGCATCGCGTGTTGTCCATAAAAAATTTATGATATTTCATCCTGCCCTTACTTACCTTGCCCGTGATTATGGTCTGGAGCAGATTTCCATTGAATATGAGGGTAAAGAACCTTCACCAAAAAAGTTACGCGAACTCATTGATGTTGCCAACGATGAAAACATTCGTCTTATTTTGATTCAGAAGGAATTTGACCGGCGGAATGCAGAGATGGTCAAAGAGGCAACAGGGGCCGAACTGAGAACCATTAATCCCCTTTCATATGATTGGGTGGAAGAGATGCAGAAAATACACGATTTATTTGAAACCTTTTTAGTGGCAGAATTATAGCAAAAAGAAATCTGGATAATATATTATAGACATTGTCTTTTGGACTGAAATATTAGTAAGTTACAATTTGATTTTGTCGCATTATTTTAAATCTGTATTATGTCCAAACCTTTAGTTTCAATACAAGGTCTTTCGGCTGGTTACAATGGCGAACCTGTAATCAAGGATGTGAATCTCGATATTTATCCAAATGATTTTATTGGTGTTATCGGGCCCAATGGAGGTGGAAAAACCACTTTATCAAAGGTGATTCTCGGCATTTTAAAACCCATTGACGGGAAAGTTGATTTTCCTTCCGAACGATTGAATATAGGATATTTGCCACAAGTGTCACAGATTGACCGGTCTTTTCCCATAACAGTAATGGATGTTATTCTTTCCGGTGTTATATCCGAGCATACCTGGTGGCGATCTCTCTCATCAATCCATAAGCGTAAGGCAAAAAAACTACTAAAGGACATGGGCCTGGAGGGGCTGGGCGAACGCCCAATTGGCTCCCTTTCCGGGGGACAGTTTCAAAGGGCTTTGCTGGCGCGAGCCATAATAAATGACCCTCAGCTACTGGTGCTCGATGAACCCAATACGTTTGTTGACCGTAATTTTGAGGGAGAATTGTATCAGTTGCTGGAAGAGCTTAATCAATCGATGGCTATTTTTCTTATTTCGCATGATATCGGAACCATTTCCTCCATCGTAAAAACCATAGCTTGTGTAAATGGTACTTTGCATTATCATCCTTCCAATGTGTTGACTGATGAGGTTCTGAAAGTTTACAATTGTCCGATTGACCTGATTGCACATGGACCCGTACCCCACCGGGTACTCAATAAACATTCCTAATGGAAAATATTTTGTCATATTTTGAATATCCTTTTTTTCAGCATGCCATTGCAGCCGCTGGCCTTACCAGCCTTCTGGCTGCCATGATCGGTACATACATCGTTAGCCGTAAAATAGTATTCATTAGTGGGGGCATTACTCATGCTTCTTTTGGAGGTATTGGGATGGCTTATTTTTTTGGTCTTAATCCTTTCCTGGGTGCTGTTGTTTTCGCCGTTGCATCGTCTTTGGGCATTGAATGGATTTCAACCCGGGGAAAGATGCGCGAAGACAGTGCAATTGCGATTCTCTGGTCGCTTGGAATGGCACTGGGTATCATTTTTGTTTTTCTTACTCCAGGCTATTCTCCTAATCTGATGAGTTTTCTTTTTGGAAGTATCCTGTCGGTTGGGGCTCTTGATTTATGGGTGCTGAGTGGAGTTTTGTTGCTTACCGCAGTCTTTTTCTTATTATTTTTCCGGGCTATTGTGTTTACTGCTTTTGATCCGGAATTTGCCAAAACCCGGGGTATTCCGGTTGCTTTAATTCGAAACATTATGGCTGTGCTTGTTGCATTGGCTATTGTTCTTAGTATTCGCACAATGGGTATTATATTGGTTTTGAGTCTTTTTACAATTCCTCAGAATACAGCATTATTATTTTCAGGAAATTTCCGGGGTATTATTATTGGTTCGGCTTTTTTTGGTGTGCTGGGGTCGGTCGTTGGATTGCTGATAGCTTCATGGCTTGGTATTCCCGGAAGTGCCGCCATTATTTTTGTGTTGACTCTTCAGTTTCTATTAGTCAGGGGAGTTCGGTTGGTTAAGATTCCCCTGAAAACGCAATAATTATTTTTTCATAATTACATGAAAAACAATGTATTCGGTTTGTTCTTGAATGCGAATTTGCAATTCAGGGTACCGATGCAGTTTAAGTGCACTCGCATTCTTTGTTTTAATTTCCTTTACGGTTTTTCCATCTTTCTCTAACAAAAAGGCTTCCCAATCCAGCAATTAATATATAGTAAGGATAGGCAATTGAGAAGATTAAGTGGTGCCGGAGACTTAATTTTATTGAGTAAAATGGGCTTCCTGTTTTAAGAATATTCCAGTCTGCAATTACCTTGATAATTATGGCTGCTGACCAAATCAATAAATACCGTATATCAATTACGGACAGAAATGGCAGAATGGCAATAGCTGTATTTGTGAAGAGGATCAGAAGTGCTGTAAGCTTTGCAAACCGGTCTTTATATCCACGACTTTTTCCACCCCATCTCATACGCTGCTGCAAAAACTCAAAGATCGATTCTGCTGGTGTGGTTTTCACCATGGCTTGAGCTGATTTAAGATAAATGATTTTAAATTCATGGTTTTTAAATGCATGTAGAAGAAATACATCATCTCCTGACATAAAATTCTGACCTGGCATGGACTTCCCGGCTTCAAGAAATGATTTCTTTTTGAAAGCCAGATTGGCTCCACTGCTGATAATGGGGTTACCAATACCAAAAGCTCCAGCGGTGACCATCTGAAGCGACAAATAATCGATTTGCTGGAACAGGTCAGTTAACTTGTGGTCACCTTCCATGCTAACCGGCATTACCATCATATCAGGATTTAAATTCAGGTATGTTTCTGCGATGGTTTGTAACCAATCTTTTCCAAAACGGCAATCGGCATCAGTGGTTACGATTAGTTCTCCTGTTGCTGCAGATATTCCCTGACGAAGGGCCTCTTTTTTTCCCTTACTGTAGGAGGAAACTATTTTCAACCAGTTGTAACGGGATTGCATTTTTCTGAGTATCTCCATTCCGTTATCAGAAGAATGGTCATCCACCATCACCACCTCAAGATGATGAAAAGAAAATCTTTGTTGAGAGAGGTTATGAATGAGTTGTTCAATGTTTTTTTGTTCGTTTCGAAACGGAACGATAACTGAAATAAATACCTTTGCACGTGTACTGTGGATGGTGTTGATCTCAGGGAGTCGGTTCCAGCCCTCACGGAACATGAATATGAGACTCGTGTACAGAACCGTGAGTATGAAGATTGCAATTGCCGGACAGATCATTGGAAAAACAGAAAAAAGCGGGAAGTTTTGTCTGAAAACAACAACCACCCGCTTTATGCAAAAAATAAGTATAAAAAAATTTGTATTTTCGTGGTGGTTTTATTTCCGGGTCAATATCCAGTTTTCCATCTGGTGTTGATTCAAAAACCGTTCCTGTGCTTTTCTGGCTTTAGGTAGTGATTCATATGATGCCGCACTTACCAGTACAAGATTATCCCGGGTAAAGGTGGTTGCTTCTTCAAAACCTTTGCTTTTTAACTCATTTACGAGCTTTTTTGCATTGGTCTCATTTTTAAATCCACCTACAATGATATGATGTTTACGGATCGTCGCCTGCTGTTTGGCTTCTTCCTCTGCCTGTATTTTCTTTATCTCATCTTCTTTCGCCTTCTTAATTGCAGCACTGTCCACTTCTTCAGGTACCACGAGGGTGTCAACAATTTCTGTTTTTTCGGCAGTAACTTCTTTTTCCTGATCCTGGTCGGACCAATAGAAGATATATAGCAGCAGAATGATGAGAGGAATTAAAATGATCAGGGCAATGGCCCAGGGGGGGAATTTTGATCTTTTGCCGCCCTCGTCTATCATGGAAGGTGTTACCTTTTTCCTTTCTTTAGGTGGGATGGGCTTCTCGGCTTTGTGCGTTTTCTGACCGGAATCAGCGGTTTTCTTTTCAAAGGATGACTTTTTTTGAGGATCATGAAGAGGCTTGTCTTTGCTAACCGGAGGTGGGGTCTTTTTTGTTTCCTCGGAAGGCTTTTTTTCCTCTGCATCTTCAGATGCTTCGCTGTCGATATCAAGAAGCGCAGAATCATCTTTCACTTCTTCTTTGTCAGGTATAAGACCCGAAACATGAGGATTTTGTGTGAATCGTAAAATTCCGCTCTGGTCTTTGGTAAAAGTACCCAGCTTTTCGATGGTATATTCACCCTTTTTGTCAAGTTCCTGTTTTACATGATCTACAAAATCCGAAACACGTTGAGTAGCCTCATTGGTATCAATGCCTTCTTTGTGGCTGATATGATTGATGAGGAGCCCATCGTTAAAACTCAGGAAATTATTGAACAACACAGTTGTTCCGGCATCGCGTGAAATTATAAATGCCCCGAAATTGGGGACTATAACGCGATTGTTGTTTTTGATTAAGTCCAGTAAATATTGTTCCATAAGAGCAAATGATATTTAATACGATCATTTTCAGAACATAAATATAAAGAGTTTTATACTAAAACAAAATTATTTGTTAAAGAGGAAAAAACTTTTTAATACATTAATGAAATTTAGTTGATGCAATTTACAGTCTCTGAATATCAAATAAAGATACGAAAACTATTAAATGTATGGGGTTTTACCATATCTTGTACGGTTTCGGCCTGACACCTGTGAATATTAACAGGATGAGAGTTCCCCTCTTGTTTGCGGCCTTTTTTCAAAAAACCCTCATCTTAATGTATTCCTATTTTCCTGTGCCGGCAATGCAAACATTTGTACCTTTGCAGTGAATTTCCATCTTGTATGAAATGGTAAAAATACAATCAGATATAGTAGATTTTCAGGCATTTCGTCCGGTCGTTACAATGGGTATGTTCGATGGGGTGCACAAAGGACATCTGGCTTTGCTTTCCCGGGTTGTGGAGAAAGCCAGGATGATTGAAGGGGAATCGGTGGTGCTTACTTTTTGGCCCCATCCCCGACTAGTGCTTGGGCAGGATTCAAACGAACTCAGACTTTTAACCACTCTTGGTGAAAAGACACGTCTTATTAGTGAGATTGGAATTGATCATATTCTAATATTGCCTTTCTCAGAGAAATTTGCCAAATTATCGGCCGAGGAGTTTATTTATGATATTCTGGTTCGGAAGATAGGGATAGAACATTTACTTGTGGGTTATAATCATCGGTTTGGGCACGACGGGATATCATCCAAAAAACTGGAAGTGCTGGCAGGTAAATATAATTTTGATCTTTCTTTTATTGGTCCCTTTATTGTAAATGAAATGAAACCCAGCTCCACGACCATCCGACAGTTTATCCGTGATGGTGATGTTTGGGAGGCTTCCCGCTTGCTGGGGCGATTTTACGGATTAAAGGGACGGATTGTTGGAGGTCAGCGGCTGGGACGTCAAATCGGATTTCCCACTGCAAATATAGATCCTGACGATCCCTTGAAACTTATTCCGCATGATGGGGTATATGCTTGCCGGGTTCATTTGCTGGGTCGGGATTATGGGGGTATGATCAACATCGGAAATCGACCAACCATAAACGATGGATCCGGAAATAAATCATTGGAAGTCCATATATTTGATTTTCATTTTGAAGTATATTCCGAGGAGATTACGGTTGAGTTTATTAAACGGACACGCCCCGAGATAAAATTTCAGAATATTGAAGGGCTTAAGTCCAGACTCGGACAGGATGAGATTGATGTCAGGCAGATATTGAAAGATGAACGCATTATTTAAGAGTGCCTGGGTTGGATATTAGGCGTTTAGTGAATGTCCCGTCAATTTAGTAACTTTGTGTTTTTAAATTTAGCAGAAAAGCTTTTGGCAAAAAAAGTTGAATGTGCATAAACACAGTGGAAAAACTCGGGTAATAGGGTGGAGGTAAGCTTATTAAGCATGAGCCATTAAGAAGTAAAAGTTGGTTTTTAATATTATGAA
>JBEPWN010000097.1:0-8200 GCA_041642395.1 Marinilabilia sp.
GTGCAATACCGATGGTAGCTCCGATGTTTAATCCAAACGAGCGGGATATTATATAATATTCTCCACCGCCTTCAACCCTGGTATTGGTCGAAAGCTCGGAAATGGCGAGGGCAGTAGGAATGGTAATAAGGTGTCCAAGAAAAACCAGCAGAAGTGTGCCGGTAAAGCCAATGGTACCTACTGCGAATCCAAAGCGAAGAAATAATATAGCCCCAAGAATGGTCGATATTGCAGTAATAAAAACCGGAGCGGTTCCAAACCGACGGGCAGAATTGTTTAACTCTTTGGTATTCATATACAATGAAGGTGTTATCTGGTACGAGGTTAATCTATCTTATCTTTACACTTATCTGGCATTATTATTAAATCAGTTTTTCAATTCTCAATACTCCGTTAAACTTTTGCAAGTGCCTAATAATAAATGGTTTGAAAAACAACAATGAATTACTTCAACTCTTTGATAATAAAAACTTTGCGTCTTTGTGTCTTTGCGTTTAAGCTTTTTTTTAACGGACTATTGAATTCTTGTGTTTAGTTTTTCAAAACTTCTTGGCTTCATCCCATAATCTGTCCATATCCTCAAGCGACATGTTTTTTAATTCAAGTCCCTGATTAATTGTTTTTTCCTCCAGATAATTAAAGCGTTTGGTAAACTTTTGATTGGTACGTTCAAGGGCGTTTTCCGGGTTTACCCCATAGAGGCGTGCTGCATTGATCAGTGAGAAAAACAAATCGCCAAACTCATCTTCAACCGAATCGTCATTACCATTCAACATTTCTTCTTTCAATTCAGCAAGTTCTTCTTGTACCTTATCCCACACCTGATTGCGATGCTCCCAGTCAAATCCCATTCCGCGAGCCTTATCCTGAATGCGATTAGCCTTAACCATTGCAGGCAATGACATGGGCACACCCGCAAGCACCGAACGGTTACCTCCTTTTTCCTTTAGTTTCAGTTTTTCCCAGTTTTGCTCAACCTCACGGGCATTTTCTACCCGCGTTTCTGCAAATATATGCGGATGACGATAGATTAGTTTTTCAATCAGCGAATCAATAACATCTTTGATGGAAAAAGCATCCTTTTCTTCGCCTATTTTGGCATAAAAAACAATGTGCAATAACAAATCACCCAGCTCTTTACGAATGGCCTCATCCGATCCGGTCAGAATGGCATCTGCCAGTTCATAGGTTTCTTCAATAGTAAGAGTACGCAGTGTTTCATTGGTTTGAATCCGATCCCATGGACATTCCTCACGAAGTTTGTCCATAACTTCCAGTAATCGCCCAAAGGCTTCAGCTTTATCCGTCATATCAAAAAAATCAAGGTATTATATTCATCAACCAAAAGTAGTTATTCTCTACATATCTTGAAAGGTGGTTAGACTAAAATCATGAATCAATCGGTAAATATGATACAGCACTTCTGTCTTAAACCCGCTTATTTTGGGGTGTAACATGATATTTTTTTCAAAATATGTCTTAACTTGCACGCCGAAAAGAAACGGGTTAAGTAACCAAAGTTTTATGAGTGTCCCTACATTTGATGTAATTCTGGTTTTTCTGGTACTTGCTTTTATTCTCATCTCCCTTTACAGAGAGTTAATAGGAGTTGCTTTCACATTTTTTATTGCTGTGATGGTGCTGGGAATATTTAAAATTCTGACCCCTTCGGAAATCCTTGCAGGTTTTGCCAATGAGCAGATAGCTGTGATAATCATGTTGTTGCTGCTGGGCGATACCATCCGGCAAACTTCTGTCATTGAAGCCATATTTGAAAAAGCTTTTCCCCGTTCTATGAAATACAAGGGCTTTCTGGCCCGTATGATGATATGGGTTGGTGGTTTTTCTGCGTTTCTCAATAATACGCCCCTCGTGGCAGTGATGATGCCCTATGTGCACCAATGGAGTCATCGTCACAATATTTCTCCATCCAAGTTATTAATTCCTTTATCGTATGCTGCAATTCTGGGTGGGTGTGTAACACTTATAGGTACTTCTACCAATCTTATTGTAAATGGAATGGTAGTAGATCAGAAAATATTTCCCGATATGTCTCCTTTGGACATGTTCGCCTTTTTTTGGGTGGGATTTCCGATGCTGATTGTCGGAATGTTGTATCTTTATTTTTTTTCATACCGGATGCTGCCCGAACGAAAGAGTGTGATGGAAGAATATTCCAACGGAGATCGAAAATACCTGGTTGAAGCAGAAGTCAGAAAAAACAGTCCTTTTGTTGGTAAAACAGTGAAGGAGTCGGAGATTCGTGACATGGAAGGGTTGGTATTGATTGAGATCATCAGGGGCAATAAAATTTTTCAGTTAATATCCGATAATTTCCAATTACAGGAAGGCGATTTATTGAGATTTGCCGGCGAAAACAAAGATGTGGTTCGTCTCCTTTCAGAGCGTTGCGGACTGACTTTGCCTACAGTAGGGATGATGAGCAAGTTAAAACGCACTCAGGTTATAGAGGTTGTTGTTTCCCACAATTCTACACTGATTACAAAAACAGTCAAAGAAGTGAACTTCAGGGGCCGCTATGATGCAGCATTGCTTGCATTGCACCGCAATGGAGAGCGTGTAACAGGCAAAATGGACGAAGTGAAGCTTAAAGCCGGCGACGTGCTGATGTTGCTTGTTGGTGATGCATTTATGAGCCGTGTTGACAGTGAACAGGATTTCTATCTGATCTCTAAAGTCAGAGAATTTAATCGCACCGAAAAATATAAAGTTTATGCACTGCTTGGCGGAACATTACTGGCCATTTTGCTTTCAGCAGTTAAACTTGTGCCATTGTTTATTGGATTATTTGTAGTATTAATAGTAGTATCCGCACTTAAAATAGTGTCGCCCAAGGATTTGCCCCGAAGTATTGACTATAATCTGGCAGTAATCATTGCCCTGTCGCTGGCCCTTGGCACAGCAATGATCAAAACAGGCGTAGCCGATATGGTTGCCGATCTTATTATCAGTGTCTTTCTTCCTTTCGGTAGAGTAACGCTGTTATTTGGCATTTATTTAATGACCACTTTTCTGGCTGCATACATTACCAATAAAGCCGCTGTAGCCATCATATTTCCCATATCACTTACTGCAGCAAAGACCCTTGGACTTGAACCGGAACCTTTTGCCCTGGTGGTATCTTTTGCTGCCGCCGCCAATTTTATTACGCCCATTGGCTATCAGACCAATCTGATGGTTTATGGTCCCGGAAATTACAATTTTAAGGATTTCTTAAAAATAGGTTTCCCTCTCACCATTATTTATATGTTGATAACCATTACGGTTCTTAGCTTAATGTATTTCTAATAGTGATCAAGCAACCGGGCAATTCTGTCAATATTTTTGTTTTGATTGGGGTCAATTGGAGTTCCTCCCGATTTGGCAGAAAGAAGTTGTTTGCGTAACTCAATAAAAGCATCTGAAACATTAGATAAAGTTTGGGTTTTCTCTACCAATTGATTTTGGAGTACTGAGATTTTTCTGCTTGTTTGTTCCAGTTCGTTTTTTGTTTCCGCATGCTCGCCAGACAGAAGGTTATATTTTTCACGCAAATTGCTGAATTCTTCCCGGAGTTTTACTTGCCGTGCTTTACTCATGCTCAGTGAATACTGAAGGCTGGCAGTATCGCCCGCCAATTGACTGATGCGTTTTCGCAATTGATCCAGCTCATTGGCGTTTTCTGTACTTGTGGCTTGTTGAGAACGATACCGTTTACGCGTCTCCTCCAAATCCTTCTTTAATGACTGTGTTTCTTCCTGGCATTCTTCACTTTTGGCAAACAATTCCGCTACCTTATCCGACTTCAAAGCATTACTCTTGTGAAGTTCATATTTCATGGCTTCGAAGTCTGTCATGGCATTCTCAAGGTCACTGCGGGTCTCGTTTAATCTTCGTTCCAGAAGGTCTCTTTCACCCACCACTGTTTCATATTTCTTTTTAGATACAACACAGCCCGAAAAGAAAACCAACAAAACAATCCAAACCAATATTACACGTTTCATACTTAATTTTGTTTCTGTTTTGATATGCTTTTTATACATTTATCCTCTAAACGATGAACATCAAAAATAAGAAAAGTATGCAGGTGAAAAAATATCTTATACTATTTATTTGTGTTTTTCTGCTGACAAATATTTCGTTGCAGGCGCAAAAACAAATTATTAACGGACGTGTAGTTGATGCTTCTAACGGAAAACCGGTTGAATTTGCAAATCTGGGAATTAAAGGAACATCGATGGGGGATGCAACCAATCAGGATGGAAATTTTGAATTGACAATTACCCCCGAAGTAACTGGTCATCAATTAAGTGTTTCGGCCGTGGGCTACCAGACCAAAGAGTTTAAAATTGCCACTTTACCCGAAAAAGAACAATTGATCATTGAATTGATTCCGGTTATCTATACGGTTGATGAAGTGGATGTTACGGCTCCATCACGTGTTCTTTACGGAATGCTGAAAATGGTTGTCCGACAGATACATAATAATTACATAACAGATTCTTATAGCTCGGAGGTAATTTATACGGAAACGGAAGAGGAGGGAGGCAGAAAAAAAACCATAAGACTTGATTATACTGATGCTACAGGGTATTTGGAACGGTCGTGGTATGGTTCATTTATGGATAGAAACTATGCTATTAAAAGTGGCCGGCGAAACTTCGACCATTCTCCCTTTAATGATGGCATGATGAGAATTGGGGAATTGCTTGAATTTGACTATTTAAGAAATCCGGGGAATATTCTGGACACTGTTTCTCTTGACTATTTTGACGTTCATGAAAAAGACAAATATCTTCATAATGGACAGCATGTGTTGGTAATCGGTTATGGTTGCCACGATCCTAAATTTGTTTTTTCCGGCGATGCACAAGTTGAAAAAATGAGTGGAGAAGTACACATTATCCAAAATGATATGAGTTTGTTAAAAACAGTTACAACAATCCAGTCAGCAGGGCGATTAAGTCATGGCCGTTCGTTTATGGTTAATGATGAACTGAAAGACCAGGAAATCAAAAATAGAATTTATACCGTAGAAGCCACTTATGAGAAAGTGAACGATAAAAAAGCATTAAAAAAAGTGCAGATGAACACTGAGGAACACCTGCACGATCAAAATTCACCAAAAACTAATTCTTACCAACTTATTTTCGAAAACTATTCTGCCGGGGATAAAAGGATCAATACACCCGGGCGGGTTTATTATGATGATGTGTCAATATATTCGCAGGATTTTTAACTGCGACTATAACATCTTACCCAATTTACTTCCATGTTAGCCGGTAAATTCTTATCATTCGGATCCTGGGGCAAAGTAGAGGAAAATGTCAGATACATGGGCTCCTTCGGAATGTTGTGCGTTTGCCGGTATACCTCGACACCGTTGATCTTCCACACCAACTCTTTCTCTGACCAATCCAGTGAATAAATATAAAAATCGTTGGTAAACCGGGCCCCTTTTATTCGCGTTGTTGTCTCAGTCAATCCTTTATCCGGAACATCTGTAATCAATCCTGCTTCCAGCAGCCTTCCACCCGGATACATGGTTTTGAAAATGTCGATATGGGGGGTAATACGCTCGCCAACCAACCAGAAAGCATTCATAACCGGGAATACCTGACTGAACCTTACCTTCGCCTCAAATCGTCCGTATTGCTGGCGAAAACTCTGGCCTGTACTAATCAGTCCAGAAGTAAAGTCAAAAGTTTTTTCATGAAATCCCCACACAGGGTTCCATGTTTTTCCCTGTACTGTTTCTTTTCTTGTTGTAATTCGCAAACTGGAATCCCTCACTTCCACATTCGAATCACTAAAAAATTGTTTTTCCCCTTCCAGTGAATAGGTCTCATTCATTAGGGCTTTCCCCCAATAATATCCCGTGATCCATTTATCAGAATCCATAGAAGCGCTGTCGAAATCATCTTCAAATGTCACCTTCCATTTTTTCAGGTCTTCAAAAGGTTTTTCCGATTTTGTACGAAGAAACCATACAATATCCTTATGCTTTCTTAATTCGGCAAACTCATTTAACAGGGCAGCTTCATCCGATTTTTTAAACCGGTTGCGATCTTCCATATAATATTTAAAATCAATGAACTCTTTTGATTCAATTAAGGTTTTCAATTCGAAAAATTCACTTATGCGCTTACTGTTTTCCAGTCGTTTATAGATGGCAAAGGATTCAGTCTTGGCTGTTTTGATTGCCCATTTAACAGCGGAATTTTTCCTCAGTTTTTTATATTCGCGATACGTTCTGTATGCTTCGGAATTTTTAAAATCTGCTTCCGATTTGGCTTTGTAAAATTCAGGTGTATTTAAAAATTTCTCAAGTTCCAGAAATCTGTTATATTCCTCAGACGCTAGAATATCCTGTATTTTTTTTCCTTTACCTGCTTTGATAAATTTCAGATAAGTTTTAATATCACGGCTGTTTTTTAATTCATTATAGCGCTTAAGCTTTTGATATTGCTCGGTGTCTTTAAATTTTTTATGCTTCAGATCACTCACTTTTTTTTCAAAGCTTCCGGAATGTATTTCCCGGTCCAATTCCTGATATCGATGCCAAAGAGAAGACTTTTCAATATCCTGAAATCGAATATAATCAGCTCTTATTTGGTTTTGAGCAGCTTCATATTTCCGTGTATCGGGAAATTTTTTGCCAAATAATTTTTTTAGTATTCCTGTCATGGCCATGTATATTTAAACGATTATAAAATATTTCTAAAATTTAATAATGTCTTTTAATCGATATAATAAAGTAAATAGGTTAATAATCAGCGAGGTGTGTAAAAATTTTAATTCTTTGAAATTAACACTTTAATAACAGAACGGAAAAATAATAAAATTATGTGTTTAATTTTAATACCGGCATCATATTTTCTCATTTAACATGCATATTGAATGTATTTTTTTACAATATCTTTTGTGTTAAGGTTACAACAAATTTTCTGTTTATCGATCCGGCAGATTTTTCTTCCGGCTAATCTTATGTGTGTTTGCTGAATGATTTATTCGCTTCATTTCTACAAATAGCATCGCAGAGCCATAAAAGACCGATTTTTCTATCGGTTACAAAAAAGTGAATAAAATTTTTATGTCAGATAATGAGAATCTTAGAATATTGTTGAAGAAAACAGGTATTTTTTTAAGAAAATATATTTTGAGAGACCAAAAAAATTTTACCTTTGCATTCGCTGTTGAGCAAATAACATGGGCTCAGCAATAATAATGCGGAAATAGCTCAGTGGTAGAGCACGACCTTGCCAAGGTCGGGGTCGCGGGTTCAAATCCCGTTTTCCGCTCAAAACAATTAAAGGCCCAGGTGGTGGAATTGGTAGACACGCCAGCTTGAGGGGCTGGTGGCCGTTTCAGGCCGTGCAAGTTCGATTCTTGTCCTGGGCACTCGGTAGTAGCCGTAATTGATTAGAAATAATCGATTACGGCTTTTTTTACATCTGTTATCAATACTGTATTACGGATCATATCAAAAACGGACAAATACAGCGAGATATAGATACAAATAAAAAACAAAGCCTAATCGAGTAGCCTGCCACTAGGTCAGTGACCTGGCGGAGAGTTTCTCTCATCACTCCCGAAGCTTCGGAATACAGGTCTTATAACGGCAGTTCTTTAAACCATGGGAAACAGTTTATTCAATTCATCTTCCATCCTGACAAATTTAATCTTTTGACTTTCCTGTCCAATAGTCACCATTTGACAATGACTCAAATGCATAAAATGGTAGGGAAGATTGATGTTAAAAACGGGTCTAGAGCCTGTTTCCCGGAACAACGCCCGGCATTCAGTTTCTCCGGCATCATTGAATCTTGTGATGCGATATCCGTTTTGATTTTCTTCCATGGAAAACCATGAACCGGCTCCCTCACCACTGAGCCATTGTGCATTATCAGGAATATTTTCATGTCTGCCCGGCTCGGGTAAAGTGATTTTCAGCAAACTTTTGTCTTCAAAAAGAGCAGGACAAACCACCGGCTGATGAAATGGTTTTGGAACAATCACTTTATATTTTAGTGTGTTTACATTATTTTGTGGTGTAGGCGTAATAAAAACCAAATACTTAAGGCGAAAGGCTAAGTTAAAGGCTGGCCCACCTGCCAGTATTGATGTGCAGACAAATCTTGAGCAATTAGTTCCGCTATTTATAAAGGGGCCATAAGGAATCGGGCTGTCAGCTTGCAAC
>JBEPWN010000098.1:0-8184 GCA_041642395.1 Marinilabilia sp.
TGCTTTGGGTATGCCACCTTTAGTGATACTAATTGAACTTATTCGAAAAGGTCATTTATTTATTGAAACACCTGACAAATTTCTGATAAAAAAACATAAATCCGGAATGAAAAGTGTAGGCATATATTATATTCTTTCAGGTTTTGGTCATATGCTAATCACATATATCGATCGTTATATGATTAATGTTTTTCTGGGACTTGGGCTTACAGGAATCTATTCGGTAACAAATTATGTTGGCACTCTGGTGCAAATCCCCCGACGTGCAATGGGAAAAATAGCGACCCCGCTTTTAGCTAATTTGTGGGTGAATAATGATCTTAAGCAGCTTCAAGCTTTATATGATCGCAGTATTATTTCCCAATTGATCCTGGGTGTTTTCATTTTTATTGGTATTTGGGTTAATATTGATGCTGTTTTTAAAATTATACCGAATAATTACGAGGTTGGCATCTGGGTTATTTTTTTTATAGGTCTTTCCAATGTTTTTCATTGTTTTTTAGGGTTGGGAGGACTGATGATTACCACTTCTCGTTTTTACCGGGTTAGTACTTATCTTACTTTTATTCTGGGTATATTAGTTATATTGACCAATTTCTTTTTTATTCCGAGATGGGGGATAGGTGGTGCTGCTTTTGCATCCGCTTTGTCTAAATTAATTTTTGTTGTTTTTAATATGTCATTTCTTTTTTTAAAATTAGGAATTTATCCTTTGCGTAAGGAGCATTTAACTATTCCATTGGCAGGGATGATCAGTTATTTCGCAGTCTGGTGGATTTCGCCTGATTGGAACTGGATTTTGCTTCTGATAATTAAAAGCATTGCTGTTACACTAATCTACATGATTTCTCTAAAAGTTTTTCGCATTATTCCCAATTTCAAGTATTTTATCAGCACATTCTAAACTTTATTAACTTTGTTGAAATCAGAAATCCCAAAGTTTAGCCTTGTCTATTCATGAGTTTTCGTCATGAGATATTCAAATGCCAATAAATGCAGGCAACCGTAAAGAAAATTGATGAGGGGAATAATGAATTATTTTCAAGTTAATTTTATTGAGGACGCCTGTATTTAGCCGGTAGTTGAACATCGTAAAGATAATTAATGAATAGTCCAGGTTAAATAGGTGTTTATTTTAAATATGTGTTTATTTATAGATGCAGTAAATCTCATGTGTAAAGTAAACCAAAAATGATTTGCGGTAAAAATCATTTTTTTATCATTAAATGTGAAACTTGTATATGACAACAAAAATATCAGGCTTTGTTTTGTCGCCATTTCCTTCTGAATATGTGCCGCTCGTAAATCCAGAAATAAAAAAAACTGTGATCACGGGTCAATGGGGAACACTTACTCTATATGCGATTAATGAAGATTTAAAGCCTGTGTCACCAAATGTTTGGTCACTGGGTTTTCCACCTCATTCGAGTTTGCTGGATCATAATCTGTTAATTACCATTAAAGAAGATCAAATCATAATTGAAAACGACTGGATGGCCGGTATTCCGGTTTATTATAATACCAATGACAAGATTGTATCTACATTCCCGGAAATATGTTTAGGGAAAAGCCCTGAGTTTGATGAAGAAGGGCTGTACCTGTATTTGAAATATGGTTTTGCGGCATTAGGTACTACCCCTTTCCATAAAGTTTTCACCTTAAGATATTTCTCGTCTTTAAAATACAGTTTAAAGCAAATATCTGTTGATGAAAAGGAAGATCCTGCTCTTTCTGCTGATCTTTCAGAACCTGCCAGTGAGGACGAAATATGGGAGTTATTAAGAGATAGCATCTATAACGTAATGGATAAAACATCGGGTCCGGTGGTTAGTCCTTTATCCGGGGGGCTCGATTCCCGAATTATTAATGCCTTGGTGGCTGAGAAGCACAAATCACGTATCAGAACATATTCTTATGGTGTTTCAGTCAATCAGGAAAAAAGTTTTGAGTCACAAATAGCCAAACGTGTTGCCCGGAAACTTGGACTTCAGTGGAAACATATCTATCTTAATGATGCTTATCAGTATATGGATGAGTGGCACGATCTCTTTGGATTTGGAACTCATCTACATGGTATGATCCATATAGAATTTTATAGGAAAATTTTGAGGGATATATCGCCGGATCAGCCATCTGCCATGTTTAGTGGTATTTCGGGAAGCGCCTTTCAGGGCGGCTATCCTGCAAAAAAGCGTATTTCGCGACCCTCTGAATTATATGATCTTGCTCTTACTCACCACCTTAACTGTAATCGCCTGATAGACAATAAACAAACGCAAGCCGAAACGCGTTTTTTTGAGAGTAATAGAGAATTACTCACCAACCTTAGGTGGTATCCGGTTGTTACAATGCGTATAAAAATGAATCTGTTGCATTATCTTTATAAGTTGCCTGCAACCATGGGACTTCCCTCTACATCTCCCTATCATAATTTTGAAATTGCTACTAAAATGTTGTCTTTACCCATGGAAAGACGGAAAAACCGGCGATGGGTGAATGAATATTTTTTAAAAAAGAATCTTTATTTCGGCAGCAGGATTAAATACGGGGATACGAGAAATACTCTCAATCAATTATTATTTAAAAATCATACTTTTCAGCCTCTTGATGAAAAGATATGGGAGAAAAATCCTGTCCGGATTAAAAAAGTTAGAGAAATAAATGAGAATCTAAAAAATGCGGATACTCCGCTGGGAATAATTAGATTTTATCTTACCACCCTTCGGGTTGTAAAAGAACTAGTAAAATTGGTGGGTATATATGATATTTTTTCAAAATATTTACCACCATATCTGACCTTAAAATCTCTAGAAAAGACATTAAAAAAAAGGAAAGTTAATATAAAAAGTTAATAAAAAATTTTTCTTTTTAATATGCAGGCATAATTTGCGTAATGTATTTGACGATAAAGTTTTAAATTTCAATGTGCTGCATCATCGTTGTGTAAAACTTATCCACTCTCGATTCGAAAGTATGCTGACTTAGGGTTCGCTGCTGACCTTTTTTGGCAATTGCTTGACAGTAATCAGGATGGGCGATTAACCATTTTATTTTTTTCACGCACTCATCTACATTGCTGTAAACGACCACTTCCTCATCTTCTTCAAATAAATTACTAAGATTTGATTTACGGTCTGTTACAAGGCATGTGCCAACTCCCGTAGTTTCAAACAACCGCATATTTGCTGCGTAATCACCAGCACAATCAATGTGAATATTAAATCCAATACTCGCCTTTTTAAGTGCCTTAAACATGTCAAGTCCAAATACCGGAGGCATGGCTCTATTGTAAAGATCTTTAGAAAGCCTGAGCCGCCGTGGCATGGTTTCATGGTTGCGGCCTTTACGGATAGAAGGGATGTTTTCGGTGATTTGCTTTAATCCTAAGCGGTCCAATATATGTGCTGCCGCAAATGATGCTTTTCGTTTCAGCAGGCCGGTCAGACTCTGATCCGGCAGATTTCCATAAAATGCAAATGGAATTTTTTCTCTTTCAAGATTTTCGAGAATTTGAAGGCGCATGCTGTGAAATCCTTCATCAGCAAACAATGATCCTATGAAGGTGAATGGAACTTTTGGATAAGGGTTGTCTTTATTCACTTTTTCAAGTATCCGCTTGTCAAAAGCGTGAGGGATAATTACAGATTCTATTTCAAATCTTTTTAACTGCCTTTTAAAGAAAGGAGAACACACAGTGAAATAATCAAAAACTTTAAAGTCTTCAATCTGAGAGGAAGTAAAAGGTGCACATAGATTACCAATGTAAAGACGTATTTCTGGAAATTTGATTTTCAATTTTTCAATAAATGATCCGTTGAAAGAGATGCTATCCTGAAAATAAATGACATGAGGATTAAAAAAGGATATTTGCTCCAACACGATAGCATTAAGTGAAAGAGCAGACGGTAAAGAGTGTTCTGATGCCCATGCCTTTTGCAGGGGTTCGGCATTGGCTACAATCTCCATAGTTTCCAGTCCTTTTTCCTTCAGCAGTCTGCCGTAATTGTCTGACCATGCAAAGTATTGTCCCATTAAATGAGCATATTGCTCTGCATATCCTGAGCATGCTATATCCGGAAATTTTTGATAATAGTCATTTAAAAATCCGCGGTAATAGCTTGATATTTTTAGAAATTTAAGAGGCATTATTTTTAAAAAAGTTTTTGATTTGATCAACAATGAATTCTATTTCAGTTTGGGATATTTCAGGAAATAGGGGTAAGCTGATAAGTTTCTTCGAAAAAGCATTTGCTTTTGGAAAATCATCAGGGATATGTCCAAGATATTTGTAGGCTTGAAGATTAGGTAAAGCAATTGGGTAATGAACTCCGGCTCCAATACCTTGTTTATTCAGAAATGTCAATAACTTATCTCTGACGATAGCATTTGCCAGGATAGGGTAAATATGAAAAACATGATCTGTTTTTTTACGTTGCTCCGGAACCCTGATTTCATCGATATTTTTCAACAAACCAGTGTATTGGGCAGCGATTTCCTGTCTTTTGTTCGTCCATTCCGTTAAATATTTTAGCTTTACATTAAGTATTGCACCTTGAATGCCATCCATCCTGCTATTTATACCTTCAAATTCATGATCATATTTATTAATTCTTCCATGGTTGGCATACATTTTTGCTTTGATATATAATTTTTCGTCTTTGGTGACTAACGCACCGGCATCGCCATATGCCCCCAGGTTCTTCCCCGGAAAAAAACTGAATGTAGCGAAATCTCCAAAACTACCTGCTGGTGATCCTTTATATTTTGCCAAAACTGCCTGAGCAGCATCTTCCACTACAAATAGCTGATTGTCATTGGCAATTTTCATGATTGCCTCCATGTCAGCCATTTGTCCATATAAATGAACCGGAACTATTGCTTTAGTCTGAGAAGATATTTTCCGTCTGATTTCAGCCGGATCTATACCGAAATAATTATCGCAATCAGCAAATACCACTTTTGCCCCGCTCATGGTAATTGCTTCGGAAGTGGCAATAAATGAATTTGCAGCTGTAATGACTTCATCGCCGGCACCAATTCCAAGGATTTTCAGAGCTATATATAAGGCATCGGTACCATTACCCACACCAATGCAATAAGGAACTCCTATAGCCTGGGCGAAATTGTCCTCAAATTGTTCCACAAAAGGGCCGCGTATGAAGGACTTTTGTTGCAGCACTTCTTTTATGGCATCGTCTATATCGCCTTTAATATTATCATATTGACGATGCAAATCAGTCAGAAGTATTTTAGGCATAATAAATTATATTTTTTTTATGAACTTTGCCGGATTTCCTGCATAAATGCCGGATTGTGTAATGCTTTTAGTAACGACAGCTCCCGCGCCAACAACTACATCATTGCAGATATTAACCGGCAGGATGGTTGCATTTGATCCGATGGAAACATTATTGCCGATGGTCGTTTTTTTCCATAAATCCTTATTGCCACCTGCTGGTCCGCCTGTGCTGAACGGATCATTGATAAACATCACTCCATGGCCAATAAAGCAATATTTGCCAATGGATACTAGTTCGCAGATAAAACTGTGTGATTGAATTTTACTTCCGTCTCCTATTGAAACATTTTTCTGTATTTCAACAAACGGCCCAATGAAACAATCATTCCCAATGGTACAACCATAAAGATTAACAGGCTCAACGTATTTTACGTTATTGCCAAATTCTACATCTTTTATTCCCGATTTTAAGATTTTTGGAATTGCCATATTCTATATTTTCCAACATCTGATTTTATATATCTAACTTTGAGTAAAGCAGCATTTTGTCTCCTGTCCAGCGGATTTTACTTATTTTGCATTCGAATAAATCTTGTCGATTATTTCAACGGTTTTGAGTCCTTCAAAACCAATGGTGGCAATGACTCCTTCATGTGTTAAGACATCCACGAGATTTTCGTAAACTTTATCGTGATTTGACATGGATCCCTGGTAAGTTCCGTAATCATTTGAAGTCATAGATTCAGCAAGATTTTCGATGTGGTAATTTTCAATGTTTTGGTACTCAAGCTTGTTTAAATATTGACCTCCGATTTTTACGGTTCCCTTCTCGCCAAAAACAGTGAGTGATCCTTCCATGTTTTGCTTGTGACTGTTGACAGTGTAGTTGATTGTTCCAATGACACCATTATGAAATTCCATTGCTGCAACGCCGGAATCTTCAAAGTCAATAATGGATTTATGAGCATAATTGCGGGTAAATGAATAAACGTTTTTTACATCACCAATTAGCCAGTATAAAAGGTCGATAAAATGACTGAACTGAGTAAAAAGGGTTCCTCCATCCATTTCCTTCGAACCTTTCCAATCACTTTCCTGATAGTAATGTTCATTTCGGTTCCAGAAACAACTTAGCTGAATACTGAAAATTTCACCAAGGCGATCTTGGTCAATGGCTTTTTTTAATGCTACAACGGGAGGATTAAAACGGTTTTGTTTGACTATAAACAAACGCCGATTGGCGCGTTCCGCTTCGCTGATCATGCGCCCGCAATCTTCTATGGATATGGCCATCGGTTTTTCGCACAGAACGTGATAACCTTTTCTTAGTGCGGCAATTGTATGCTCTGCATGAAGTCCATTGGGAGAACAAACAGATACAACATCCATTTTCCCTTTGTTTTCTGACAGGAACTGATCAATATTGGTCCATGCTTCAGTATCATACTCTGCAGCAAGTTTATGGGCTTTTTCAGGGATAATATCACATGTGGCAGACAATCGACCATTATTGGAAATATGTTTTGCATGACGGGCAGCAATACGTCCACACCCAATTATCCCAAATCGAATTATTTTTGTATCCATTAATTTATATTTTTGATTGTCCTGTTTCCAGAGTCCGACAATGTTTAGTCAGTTATTGGTTATTCAATATTTGAATGACAAATCAGTTCAGTGAAAATATTCAATGAGCCATCTGGCATGAAACATCCTGCAACAAATGATAAAGATAAACACAATATTTAGAAATGTGTTTTTTTCATACAGTAGGATGTTGTTAATTATAATCGCAGCTTTACCTTTCCCGAAAATCCGAAAATATATAAATAACTTAATAATCCCTGTAACATTCTGCCATCTTCCCCCGTCGTAATATCAGAATCGAAAGCGCATTTGATTTTGTAGAAACGAGTAATTACACATTCAAACCAGCAGAACAATGAAACCAATTTTAAGATACAGTTCAATACTGATCACCGCTTTGTTGATATTATCTCCAAAGGTTTATGCCCAGGAGGATACCATTCAAACAAAAGAACGGATAAAGAACATTGTAACGGTAGAAGAGGGGATTCACCAGACCCGGGTTTCATTTCCGGGTGGAAATGTTGAAGTGAGTTCATTCAATGATACCGTTACCAAAATTAGCATTGGGAGACGCCGGTATGAGATCATTGAAAAGCCTGGAAGCCATACCCGAATTCAGGTAGTACGCAAACCGCTCAATGAATTTAAGGGGCACTGGTCTGGATTCGACCTGGGGCTCACCAATTTTTTTTCAACCCCTTTCGACAGTAATTTGCCCGATGAAGATGCATGGATGGACCTTAATGGGGGCAAATCAGTGGTGGTAGGAATGAATCTTTTGCAATACAATATCGGTTTGCAACAACACAGGCACAATTTTGGAATTGTAACCGGAGCAGGGTGGACCATTAATAATTATCGACTGGATTCACCCAATATTATTCGCCGGGGAGAAGACGGGCAAACAACATATCAGGAAACCGACAGGACCGTGGAAAAGAACAAGCTGGTCACCAGTTTTTTAACGGTGCCTTTGTTGCTTGAGCTACAACTGCCGTCACATACCGATGGGAATGATTTTTTTATTTCGGCAGGATTTTATGGCAGTTTCAGACTTGGATCGCATACAAAAGTGGTTTTTAACGATAACGGAAGAGAAAAAGAAAAATGGCGGGAGGATCTCAATCTTAATGCATTCAAATACGGAGCCATGGTGCGCACCGGATACAGGTGGATACGATTGTATGCCAAATGTGATCTCACTCCTATGTTTGAAGCCGGGCGGGGGCCGGAGCTTTATCCCTGGTCCGTGGGGCTTACATTGTTGCAGTTTTAATCGTTCCGGGTTGTAAGAATCGGGCAGGAAGATCTTGATTTGATGAAAAGGATTTTGATATGGGAAATTTATTGAAAAT
>JBEPWN010000099.1:0-8141 GCA_041642395.1 Marinilabilia sp.
TTCCCTCTTTTTACTTGCAAATCGTTAAAAAGGACACCTACATTTTTAACCCCTTCAGCACCAAGGTGACTCAGAGTCTGAGCAAAAGCTTCCCGTATGGTGAAATTTTGTCGGGCCAGAAAAATCAAGGTATCCGATTTACGTGCCAGCAATATTGGATCGGCTACAACTCCCATAGGAGGTGTGTCAAGAATTATAACATCGAAGCGTTTGATCAGGTCGGCAAACAACTGGTCTGTCTTTGGTGAGGAAATCAGTTCAGAGGGATTGGGTGGCAGAGCACCCGATGGAATAACACTCAGGTGTTCCTGTCCGCCGTCATGAATAATGTCATCCAGTGATGCTTTATTGATATAATATTGCGAAAGGCCATTATGATTATTCAGGTCCAGAATTTTATTCAAGCCTGGTTTTCTCATATCAAAACCTATTATCACGGTTTTTTTCCCCGAATAAGCAAAAACAGCAGCAAGATTGAGGGCACAAAATGTTTTTCCTTCACCCGGCATAGAACTGGAAACTGCAATGATGGGTGTTTTAGTGTTTGAAGTCAGGTATTCCAGACGTGTTCGTACTCTTCGGAATGTTTCCGTAATGACAGAACGCGGATGATTGATCACCACATTGGTGACTCCCTTATGGCTGTGCATGATATGGCCAATTACAGGATTGTCAGTGATTTTCTCAATTTCGTCGGTAGAGGTAATTTTGTTATTAAGCAATTGCCGCAACACGATAAAAATAAATGGGAGAAGGAGGCCAACCAGTAATGCCTTCTGGTGGTCGGCAGATTTTTGAGGTGATACTTGTCCAATATACCGGGGAGTTTCAAGAACCGAATGATCGGATGTGTTGGATGCCTTTTGTATCTGGGCTTCCGATCTCTGGCGCAGAAGAAAAGTATAAACTTCACTGTTAAGATCAAATTGCCTCTCTATACCCAATAATTTTCTTTCTTTCTCTGGTAACTCATAAAGCAGGCGGGTAATCTGTATCTTTTCATTTTCAAGCCGGACGATGGATTCATTGATAATGGCCATTTGATTTTCGATGGCTTCGATCAAAGTTTCCCGTGCAACACTGAGCTGTTTGTCCAGTTCTTTTTTGTAGGGATTCTTTTGGGCGTCCAGGGTCAGTCGTTCATTATTAAGGGCAAGAATCATATTGATCTGTCCCAGAATGATGGGATTGTCTATCTCAAATGCAGCCGGTGCAAGTCTTTTACTAAATACATTGTCACCCGAAAAATATTCATTCAGATAATCGTAATAATTCAGTGTTAATCTGTTTTCAGAAATGCGTGTATTCAAATTCTGTATTTGGGTAAATAAATGATCTGCCTCCGAACTTATATTCTGAATTTGATTTTCTGTCCTGAAGGCACTCATTTGCGTCCCTTTTTGGGTCAGTGAATCACTGATGATGATCAGCTGTTCTTCGATAAAATCAATGGTATTGGTAGCTATCTGGTTTTTCTTTTCCAGGTTGGCATTTATAAATGTTTCTGACAGTTTTTTTAGGAAAGCGGCATTTTTATAATGGTTATGTCCGGTTATCGAAATATTGACGATGGTAGAATTTTCGCCTGATTTTTGGGCCGTTAACACATTTGTATAATGAGAGGCAAGATTTTCGGGATGGTTAAACACAAAAAAATATGCTCTTTCCGAACTTGCATTCAGTCCGTTATTTTCAATTTTTCCTTTGAACCAGGAAGTGTTTATCTGTTCATTAAATGAAAATACTTTTTCAAAATCAACACCTCCATGGTATGAAGTATTTTCATTGTGATAGTTAATGGTGTTGAAGGACTCTGATTTTACTGACAGTTTAAAGCTGTTTTCATCAATAATGGTGAGGTAAACAGGAACATTTAATGCCTGACTGGCTGAAGAATCGATATGAACTGAAAAACCGGGATTGGTATAGACTTCAGAATCTTTGAGACGTCCGGCAATATAATAACTAACATTAAAATCAAGCTGATCAATGGTTTTTCGAATAATATCCCGCGATGTCAGTACAGCAATCTGGTTGTCCAGATTACGTTGTCCGGGAGTAAGACCAAAGCCTTCCATCATATCATTCTGAGGTCGTTCGGTGCCACGCTCCTCCATCAAGAGTGACATAGAAGCTTTGTAAACCGGTGAAATATAGCGATGGGCGGTATAAACCATTCCAATGGCCAGCGGAATGGTTATGGCAAAGAGCCACCAAAAACGCAACAGGTCAAAGATTAATTTTTTGTAATCGAGCGTAAAATGCGGCGACGAATCTATGTGGTGCCGGTTTTGTGGATTGATCGAATGGTTAGTCTGGTTCATTTATGTTTTTTCTTTCCTGATTCCTGTTTAATTTGCTAGGCTTGTGATGGTAAGATAAATGGCCAGAAGGGAACTGACAATGCCCAAAGACAGAGTTTCACCGATTCCGAAACTTTTGGCTTTCATAGGCCTTACGTATATCAAATCATTGGGATATACGTAATATTCATCAGAACCAACAAGGTTATTGTCGGTAATATCCACAAAAAATGTTTCGTAACTTTCACCGCTGGGTCGTACAATTTTTATTTCTTTGCGCTTACCAAATGTGGGAATGTCCCCGGCAAGAGCAATGGCCTCATATATGGTAATCTGCTCTTTACCCATATCAATGCGTCCGGGCTTTTGAATTTCACCCAAAATAACGAAAGAATTGTTTGCCAGCCGCATTTTCACATGTGCATCGCTTACGAAAGGGATCAATGCTTCTTCCATTTTCTTTTTGGCTTTCTGAAGGTTGCAGCCATCTATGTTTATTTTTCCCACAAATGGAAAATCTATGTTCATTTCGTCGTCGATGGGATAGACGTATAACGATTGGGATTGTTGTGTATTGCCACCACTCTGTCGGGATGGATTAAAAAATTCTGATAATTTTGGATTGCTTGTATTTACCTGTATGTGCAACTGATCATTGGGCCTGAGAATGTAACGTTCGGTAATTGAGGTCAGCTCATGATATGGATTCTGATATCCTTTATTCTCAGATTTATCCTGTAGGTAAACAGTTTCTTTTTGAGGAATGCAACCATTGGACAAAATTATCAGTAAAAGAAACAATAGTCCATTTCGCATAAAGCGAGGATATGATTCAAAGGAAAAGATTGGTTTTTTCTGCATAACATTTATATATCCGGATTTTAGTGGTCAAATTTATGATTTTCTTTTTTAAAATATAAACTATCATAAATTTAAGTTTTTCAAAAGGGTTTCATAAATTTGCAAAATCAAACCTTACTGACATATTAAATGAATGATTATTCAACTTATTTAATGATTTTGTTTGCGGCTTTTCTTTCGTTTATGCTGGTTTTTCTTTCCATTCCAACGATTCTAAGGGTGGCCCGATCAAAAAACCTTTTCGACGAACCCGGGAAACGACGTATTCATAAAGAGCGGATTCCCAATTTAGGAGGATTGGCTATTTTTATGGGATTTCTTTTTACCTACACCATATTTATGGATTGGTTTGATTACAGACCGATTCCTTATATAGTACCTGCCTTACTGGTTATTTTTTTCATCGGCATCAAGGACGATATACTGATCACTGCTCCCATGATGAAACTTTTGGGGCAAATTCTGGCAGCCATTATTATTGTGGGTTTTGGCGATCTAAGAATTACTGATTTTCATGGTTTTTTTGGTCTTCAGCCCGATTATTTATCAAGCGTTGCTCTTTCTGTTTTGTTTGTGATCTTTATTGTGAATGGATTTAACCTCATTGACGGGGTGGATGGTCTGGCCGCAATCAGCGGAGTTTTATCAACCCTGGGATTTACCATCTGGTTTTTTCTAAATAACGACATATACACTACAATATTGGGCGCCATTATTATTGGAAGTCTGCTTGCCTTTCTATATTACAATGTGTTTTCCAAAAGTCAGAAAATATTCATGGGTGATACCGGCTCCATGATCATTGGATTTTTGTTGGCCGTTCTGGCCATCCGATTTATGGAAGTAAATGCACAAGATGTCCGGCATAACCTTATCATACAAATGATATCTGCTCCTGCCGTAATTGTTGGAATCCTCATAATACCCGTTATTGATACTCTCAGAGTTTTTTTTCTGCGACTTTCAAGAGGCAATTCTCCTTTTGTTGCGGATAAAAACCATATTCACCATCGTTTGCTTACCCTGGGGTTTACACATATTCAGGTTGCTCTAATTTTGGGAGGCGTTAACCTATTCTTTATTTTTCTCTCTTTCTTGTTGAAGGACCTTGGAATGCTGAAACTTATGGCCATAAATCTCGTATTGGGATTTGTAGTTTTTTATCTGCCGGCGATGTTCATAAGGCTTAAAGCGAAAAAAATGCGTGCCCTTTGATGCTTTTGCAGATGTGGCATATCCAACAACTTTAACAATGATTTGAATGAGAAAAAAGATAACTCTTATCACAGTTACTTATCAATCTGCTTTCACATTACCGGCAACTATTGAGTCGGTGCGTCGTCAGAAATTTTCTGATTTTGAATACATTGTAATTGACGGTGGCTCATCGGATGAAACCATCAGCATCTTAAAGGAAAATAGTGATATAATTGATAGATGGATTAGTGAGCCGGATAAGGGTGTTTATGATGCAATGAACAAAGGAATTGAGCTTGCATCGGGCGAAGTGGTTGGGTTTTTGCATGCTGATGACACATTCGCAACTATGGATATCCTTGATATGGTGTACAAAAGGTATCAGGAATCGAATTTTCATCTTTTATATGGCGATCTGGAATATGTGAGCGAAAGAGACATGGAAAAAGTAGTCAGATACTGGCGAAGTGGATCTTTTCGTATGCGGCAATTGCAACGTGGATGGATGCCACCACATCCTACCGTTTACGTAAGCCGGGACTTTATCAAAAGTGTAGGACTATATAATATTGGGTATCGTATTTCGGCTGATTATGAATGGCTGTTGAGAGCCTTTTCCGTACCCTTAAGCCGTATTGAATATTTACCGGAAGTGATGGTTCGGATGCGTTTGGGAGGGATGAGTAATGCGTCACTAAGAAATGTGATCGTGAAATCAAGTGAAGATCTTAAAGCATTGCGTGCAAATGGGGTGGGAGGAATGAATACACTTTTTTGGAAAAATGCATCTAAGATAGCCCAGTTTGTGCGTCGCAATTAGTGTCTGTCACCTCCGGACAGTCGCGTTTTTTATATTAAATTTTGTTGGCTATTTTAGCCAAATAAAAGTTAAACATTTATAGCATGGTAACTCGCCTGCAAGGGACGTCTCCTCATCATACCCATTATCCGGGCGGAAAATCCGACGGTTTCTCCGACATTAAAAAAATTGTCCGGCTGGTTTGGCGTCACTGGATATTATTTGCCATCAGTATTCCTTTGTTTTTGGGCGGGGTTTATCTTTATCATCGTTATACATCTCCCGTATACAGCGGATCGGTAACCATGCTTTTTAAAAATGACTCCGAACGGATAATGAATGATATTAATCTGATGGAAGGGTTTGGGCTATCTCAGGAGGTGCGTAATTTTGAAAATCAATCCTTTATCATTCGCTCACAAAAAACCATCCGGGAAGCTATTGACAGGCTCGATTTCAGAATTTCTTATTTTGCTGATGGCAGATTTAAAGACACAGAACTATATCATTCGGCCCCTTTCACAATAGAAATCGATGAAAGTCATTCTCAGATATTGAGAATTCCTTTGCATGTTAAATATCTGGACAATGGGCGGATGATGATCTCTGCAGAGGCGGAAAACGGAATTTTGCACCGGTTCGATCTGGAACAAAACACAGGATCAACTGGTTCTTTTTCCTTTGAGAAAGAAGTAGAACCTGGTGAAAAGATTGTTCATGATCATTTTTCGTTTCGGATTATACCAAATGAGACATTTAATGACCATAATACTGATTTCTTTATCCGGTTTCAGTCACATCACCAACTCACCTCACAATATCGTTCGCGGGTCTCGGTTAATAATTATAGAGAAGGTTCTTCCATTGTATTTATTGGCACCACAGGACATAACCCTCGAAAAATAGAAAGATTTCTCGATGTGTTGTCAGATGTGATCATTGAAAATAATCTGAAGCGTAAAAACGATATGGCCAGCCGTTCTCTTGATTTTATAGAGAGACAATTAAAAAATGTGGCCGATACCCTGAAAGGAACCCAGCAGCAACTGATGGATTTCCGGAAAAGAAACCGTTTTATGATACCCTCTGAATTTGCTTCCAGGTTGGCAGACGAATACATCGGGAAGGAAAAAGAACTCAGATTATTGGAGCTAAAATACAATTATTTCGAGCAGCTGAAAAATCGGCTTCAGACCGGCAAAATGGAAGAAGATTACCTGTTATCGGCTTTTACCGACGATGAACCGGGAGTGGTAACAAATCTTGTGGGCCAATACATGGAGATTCTTTCAGAGATAAAATACATGAAAAATGATGCAGGCACATCCAATCCATATTATTCTCAATTGGAGCAGCAGCTTCGTGTGACCAGTGAAACAATGATTCAGGCCATTGAGAAAAGAATGGAAACCATTAAAATTCGTCAAAAGGATATTTCCGGGCATATTTCAGAACTATCCGGAGACATGAATCATTTGCCTGTATTGGAGAAAGAATATCTTGAACTTGAAAGGGCTTTTAAACTGAATGATGCCATTTATACCTTTCTGTTACAGAAAAATTCAGAAACCCAGATTGCTAAAGCATCTAACGTTCCCGATAATGAAATTCTTGATAAAGCGGCAATTTCAGGGATTGTTTCTCCCGACAAAAGAGGTAATTACGGAAAAGCATTGCTTTTGGCATTAATATTACCCGCTGTTGTAATTGGTTTGCGGGAAGTACTTAATACTAAAATACGGGATAAGGAGGAAATGGAAAGCCTGGCCTCTGATTATTTGAATGTTGGGACAATTGTCAGAAATCGCATGATGGCAGAAAATGTATTTTCTCATTTGCCAAATTCACTTTTGGCTGAATCCTTCCGTTCATTAAGAACCAAGATCCGGTTTATGTCAAGCGGTTCAGATCATCAGGTGATATTGGTGACATCTACAAATACGGGAGAAGGCAAAACATTTTGTGCATTGAATCTTGCTTCTGTATTTGCCATTTCAGGAAAAAAGGTGGCTCTTCTGGGGTTTGATATGCGAAAACCGAGGCTTTCAGAAATATATCACAAGCAGCAGCAGGTTGGAATTTCAAATTATCTCATCAGCCAGAGTGAAATTGAAGATATTATTTATCCTTCCGAAGTCGAGAATATGTGGCTGATTCCTTCGGGGGTAACTCCTCCCAATCCATCGGAACTGATTACAGGGGAAAAAACAAAAATGCTGTTCGATGATTTGCGCAACCGGTTTGATGTGATCGTCGTGGATACTCCACCCATCGGTCTTGTAGCTGATGCCAGGATTTTAATGCAGCATTCCGACTGCCAGCTTTTTGTAGTGAGGGCCGGGCTGACCCATAAAGAACATTTTGCAGCGACTGTTTCAGAATTGAGGAGTGATAAAATTACCCGGTTGGGTTTGGTTCTAAATGATGTCAATCCTGCTGATAGTCGATATGGATATTATAATAAAAGCTATTATGGTCCAACCCCCGAGGTCACAAATTAGTGTATGCAGATAAAACTTCATTTGCATTTTAAAGCCATGGCCCAATGTATCAAATTATCCCGGCAACACCCAACAAAACATCTTGCATGGAATACTATAAAAATCATTCGTTGCTTCAGTATAATACTTTTCAGATAAAAGCACGCGCAGCTCATTTTTATCTGTTTGATAAACCCTGCGAATTACAGGATTGGCTTTTGAATAATAATGCAGGAAATAGTAGTCTGGTGATGGGTGGTGGCAGTAATCTGCTATTTACCGGAGATTATTCAGGTACTATTATCTATCCGGCTTTTAAAGGAATGAAAATCATTGCTGAAGATGGGGCCGATGTTCTTGTGCGGTTTGAGGCAGGTGAGAACTGGGATGAGTGCGTAGCGTGGTCGGTAAAACAAGGGCTGGGGGGAATTGAAAATCTTTCATATATACCCGGGAATGCCGGGGCAGCTCCGGTTCAAAATATTGGAGCCTATGGAGTGG
>JBEPWN010000100.1:0-8111 GCA_041642395.1 Marinilabilia sp.
AAGGGGCTAAAAGTCATTAATTTAGGCACTAAAATTCGATTTTTATTATGGAAGTAAAGAAGTCGCCAAAAGCAGATTTGGAAAGCAAAAAGACGGTCTTTATGCAGATTGGACTTGTTGTTGTGCTTGCTCTGGTTTTCATCGCCTTTGAGTGGACATCTGTTGAAACAGATGTTAGTCAGGGCTTGAGAATTGATGAAGAGGAAGTTGAAGAGGAGATCATCCCGATCACCCGTCAGGAGGAAGTGAAACCACCGCCGCCGCCGCCGCCACCTAAAGTGACCGATGTTTTAAACATCGTTGACGATGACGTGGAGCTGGATGAGGAGTTGGTTATTGAAGATACCGAATCCATGGAAGATACTGAGGTTGATTTTTCGGACATGGATTCTGAAGAAGATCAGGATGAAAGCCCTGTCTTTTTTATTGTGGAAGACATGCCTGAATTTCCTGGTGGCGAAGGAGCTTTGCATAAGTATCTGGCTACCGAGGTTAATTATCCTGTGATTGCTCAGGAAAATGGCATTCAGGGACGTGTTTATGTGAAGTTCGTGATCAACACGGATGGATCGGTTACTGAAGTTGAGATTGCCCGTGGTGTTGACCCCAGTCTCGACAGGGAAGCATTACGTGTGGTGCGGGATATGCCAAAATGGAAGCCTGGAAAGCAGCGTGGAAAAGCGGTAAGAGTTTCTTATACTGTACCCATTAATTTTGTGCTTCAATAGTAGCAAACCTTTTGCAGGTTAAAATATTATAAGGCCCGGTTTTTGAACCGGGCTTTTGTTATTATGGACTTTACGACTCTGGTTGAATTCAAATATCTTTGTGCCGGTTATATTATTATTGTTGTTTTTGAATAAGAATAAATGAATGAATTAACATCTACAGAAAAGGAACTTGAAAAAGTTGTTTTAGTGGCTGTCCGGACTCCGGATGTCTCCGAACGACTGATCAATGAATATCTTGATGAACTTGCCTTTCTTGCTGAAACTGCAGGGGCTGTTCCTGTAAAACGATTCGTGCAGTCTCTTGCTGCCCCGGATAAACGAAGTTATGTTGGAAGCGGCAAACTGGAAGAAATTGTTGAATACGTAAAAGTACACGAAGATGTTAGCACCGTTATTTTTGATGATGAGTTGACACCTTCGCAACTGAGGAATCTTGAAGGAGCTTTTCGACGTCGAATTCTGGACCGCACAAATCTTATTCTTGATATTTTTGCACGCCGGGCTCGTACCGCCCATGCAAAAACACAGGTAGAACTGGCTCAGTATCAATATCTTTTGCCTCGACTAACCCATATGTGGACTCACCTTGAGAGACAGAGGGGTGGAATAGGAATGCGGGGACCAGGAGAAAAGGAAATTGAAACTGACCGCAGGATTATCCGCGATAAAATAGCCAAACTTAAGGTTGATTTGAAGAAGATTGACCGCCAGATGGCCACCCAGCGAAAGAACCGGGGCAAAATGGTTCGGGTGGCCTTGGTTGGTTACACCAACGTGGGAAAGAGTACGGTGATGAATACACTCAGTAAAAGCGATGTGTTTGCTGAAAACAAACTTTTTGCTACACTTGACACCACTGTTCGTAAAGTGGTGATCGGAAATCTGCCTTTTCTGCTTGCCGATACAGTTGGGTTTATTCGTAAGCTCCCGCATCATCTGGTTGAGTCTTTTAAATCGACGCTGGATGAAGTGCGGGAAGCTGATATTTTGTTGCATGTGGTGGATATTTCGCATCCCGGTTTTGAGCAGCAGATTGAGGTGGTAAATCAGACTTTACATGAGATTGATGAGCGTGAAAAACCGATGATAATGGTGTTCAACAAGATAGATGCTTTTTCCTATACACAGAAGGAAGAAGACGATTTATTGCCTTCCACCCGCGAAAATTATTCGCTTGAGGATTTGAAAAAGAGCTGGATGGCCAGGGATTCAAAAAGTATTTTTATTTCGGCTAAAGAAAAAACCAACTTTGATGAGTTCAAAGAGTTACTTTACCGCGAGGTTGTAAAAATTCATGTAACCCGGTTTCCGTTTAACGATTTTCTTTATCCCGATGCCGATCCTAATGTTGATAATGCATAGGTTTGCTGAATATCAATAGTCTGAAAAAAAAGCTTAAACGCAAAGACGCGAAGACGCAAAGTTTCTTTTCAATAAGTTGTGATTGCATGTGCACATTTCTTAAATAATCAATTATCAGCAATTTAAAAAAGTTAGACGGAGAAGGAATATAATATTTAGCTAATTTTTTTAATAGCTCATGGATTAAGTGTTTAAGACTAAAGCGCTCAATGTGATTTTCCAACATGATAGAATTAATCTAACATATAGAAATCTAACGATCTACGATCTATTGAGTTAGATAGAGGTTATTAATTCAGAAATAATCGTAGTCATTTTTGGTTCCGCCCCGGCAGCCACTTTCTGCACTTCTTCGTGCGATATTTCAACAATTTGGCCGGGAACGCCTGAATCGGTGATAATGCTGATGCCAAAACAGGTCATTCCGGCGTGTCGTGCGACAATTACTTCCGGAACGGTGGACATTCCGACCGCATCACCACCAATAATTCTGAAGTATTTGTATTCAGCCGGAGTTTCAAAGGTTGGGCCGGCTGTACCTATGTAAACGCCTTGTTGCAATGCAATACCGTGTTTGGTGGCAATGTTAAAAGCTTTTTCGGCCAGTTTCCGGCTGTAAGGCTCACTCATATCGGGAAAGCGGGTGCCAAGTTCATTAATGTTTTTTCCCATTAATGGATTATCTCCAAACATATTGATGTGATCTGTGATCACCATTATGTCTCCCACTACGAATTCAGGATTTAATCCACCACTGGCGTTTGACACAATCAGGTGGTCGATACTCAGGGCTTTCATTACTCTAACAGGAAAAGTAACCTCTTGCATGCTGTAGCCTTCATAATAATGGAAACGACCCTGCATGGCCATAATTTGTATGCCCCGGATGTTTCCGAAAATGAGTCGCCCTTCATGTCCTTCAACGGTGGAAACCGGAAAGTTGGGGATGTCTTTGTATGAGATGGTTTTTTGGATGTCAATTTCTTTGACCAGGCCACCAAGCCCGGTTCCCAGTATAATGCCTATTCTTGCTTTTGTGGGACAATGCTTAGTTAAGAATTCAGCTGTTTCTTTGATTTGTGCTAACATAGTGTTCTATGGTTTTATTGAAAATGTCCTGTCTGTTAAATAAGATTTTTAGTTCTATTGGGATATACCAGATTTTCGCAGCCAATTCCGTGTTAATATCTTGTTCTTTCAGGCGTATGGCATCTTTTTCAGTGGTCAGTACAATTGTATCTGGTCCGGTTTCTTTTGTGATGCGCGATATTTTGTTGATATCGGTGAGGGTGAAATCGTGATGATCCGAAAAGGCTATGGTTTTTACTTTGCTGCTGTATTTTTTGGTTTCAGCGAAGAAAGGAGAAGGATTTCCAATTCCTGCCATCGCTAAAATGGGAACTTCCTTAAGGGATGTGAGTTTGGAAAACGACAAGTCGCCTGAATCTGTCATGAATTTCCTGGGAGGCTGATAATTAATGGTGCTGAAAAATACCTGTTGATGAGATTGAGGATTCAGTTTCTTTAAAATGACATCTTTTTGTTGTGGAGAAAAATTTTGAGGACATTTATTGATGATTATGACCTGTGCCCTGTATATTCCCTCAAATGGTTCCCGGAGGTTGCCTGCCGGCAGACACACATCGCTGTACACCGGACGATGGTAGTCGGTTACGAGGATAGACAGACCCGGTTTTACGGCTCTGTGCTGGAATGCATCATCCAGCAACACCACATCGGGTGGTGTTGGTAATTCCAATAATTGAGACATTCCCAATACGCGTTTTTCAGCTACCGCCACATCGATATCAGGAAATTTCAGTTTTATCTGCATCGGCTCGTCGCCAATGGTGAGGGCCGTTTCCTTTCCTGAGGCAATTAGGGGACCTTTTGATTTTCTTCCATACCCGCGGCTCAGAAGGGCGCAGCGATATTTTTGGGATAATAATTTGATGAGATACTCTGTTAAGGGAGTTTTGCCTGTACCGCCGACAGTTAGATTTCCAACCGAAATGAGCGGCAGTGGATATGAAACTGATTTCAGAATACCCTTGTCGAACATGAAATTACGAATTTTCACAGCCATGCAGAAAAGAAGAGAAAATGGATAAAGCAAAAGCCGTGGTGACATTTTCATGATATACAGTTTAAATAAAACAAAAGGCGCATAAAGTTGTAACTGCTTTATGCGCCCTTTATATATGATGTTTCCGGTTAGTTAATGCTTAACTCATAAGGCAGGCGGGCCTGAATGGGATATGATTGCTGGAGGCTTTCAATGGTTCTGAGCATTTTCATGTATTCAGAATTTCCCAGGGTCATATTTTGAATATAGGCCGAAGCACCTCCTGAAAGGTCTTTCATCAATTGCTCCAGGGGAGGCAATAATTCGGGCAGCTCTACAACTCTGTAATCGTCTTCAATATCAGCTTTTTGTGCAGCTATTTCCAAAGCAGTATCTATTCCGCCAAGAATATCCACGAGATCTAATTCCAGGGCATTTTCACCGCTCCAAACGCGACCTTGTCCCACTTCATCAATGGCAGCACTTGTTGTATCACGGCCTTCTGCGCATCTTTGAAGGAACAAATCGTAGAAGTTCTCAATGTAAGCCTGCATCATATTTTTTTCTTCGGGAGTAAATGGTCTGTCGATGGAAGGCATGTCTGCGAATTTGTTTGTCTTTATTCCGTCAGTGGTAATGCCAATTTTTCCCATAAGTCCTTTTACGTTTGGTATAAGTCCGAATACGCCAATGGAACCTGTCAGTGTGTTTGGTTGGGCTATGATGGTGTCGGCAGCGCAGGCAATATAGTAACCACCTGAGGCAGCATAATCGCCCATTGAAACGATCATTGGCTTGGTTTCGGCGGTGAGTTTCACTTCACGCCAGATGATCTCTGATCCCATTCCGGAACCACCTGGTGAATTGACGCGCAGTACCACAGCTTTTATGGTTGAGTCCCTGCGTGCCTGGCGTATTGTGCGGGACAGGTCTTCCGAAATAATGCCGTCCTGGCTCATCCCGTCAATTTCGCCTTCTGCGTAAATGATGGCGATCTTGTTTTTGGGAATGCCTTTTTTCTTGCCGGCAACATACACTTTGGCGTATTTTCTCACGTCAATGCTGTTGAGGTCTTTTTCGTAATCAATACCTGTTGAATCTTTCAGTTCATTGATCACTTCATCTTTATATTTCAGCTCATCCACCAGACCGGATTCTATCAGAAATTCTCCCGACTTGAACATGGGCATTTGGTTGGCAGTCTCGTTGAGTCCTTCTGAGGTTAGACTGCGTGATTCAGCTACTTTACCTCTCAGATGACCCCACATTGATGTAACGTAAGTGTTGGTTTGAAGTTTGGATTCCTCACTCATATCGGTGCGGGTAAATGGTTCCACGGCCGATTTGAACTCTCCGTGGCGGAACACCTGCATTTCAATGCCCACCTTTTCCAGGGTGTTTTTGAAAAATGTTCGCTGGGCACTAATGCCCTGAAATTCGAGCATACCTGCTGGCGTCAGATAAACTTTGTCGGCAGCGGATGCAAGGTAATATGCCTTTTGTGAATAAACGGGAGCATTGCTGATTATAAATTTGCCACTACCTTTGAATGTAAGTAAAGCATCACGAATTTCCTCAACGGTAGCATGACCGGCCATTACAACTCCGGTTTCAATATATATGCCTTTGATCCGTTCGTCGCGGGATGCCTTTTCGATGCTTGCCAGTATCTGGTTCAGGCCAATTGGTGCGACCTCGCCGGTGAGTTTCGAGAATGCTTCAGCAAAAGGATCTTCTGTTGCCCGTTCCACAATTGGACCATCCAGTTTTAAAACCAGAATGGAATTATCGTCAACAGTAATTTCCTTTTGGGCGGAGGCAGCAAAAATGCCTACCATGATCAGGAATCCTAACATAAGGACTATTACTGAAACAATCGATCCGACAATGACAGCCAGGGTGTACTTTAAAAACTTTTTCATCTTTAATGTTTTTTAGGGGATTAAGAAATGGTTAGGAAAAATTAAATAATTAAATTGATTTATTTTGGTGAACATTCACAAATTTGCAAAAAAATCTTCAATAAAGTGTTTTAATAACAAAATTTAAATAATGTCAACAGTCGTTTTGTTACTTGGGGGGAATGAAGATAAAACACACATTGCTTTCTCACGGGCCCGGGAAATGATCAGCGATTCTATTGGTAAGGTGATGGCGGTGTCTTCTCTTTATCGCAGTCCGCCATGGGGATTTGAGCATCCTCACTGGTTTCTCAACCAGGCAGTTGTTGTTGAAAGCGACCTTGATACGCGCGCGTTGTTGATGCGTTCCCAAAGAATTGAAAAGGAACTGGGGCGCAAAAAAAAGACAGCCACTCATTACGAAGGCCGTCTTATAGACATTGATATCTTATTTATGAATGATCTCATTGTTGATCACCCTCAACTTCAGATTCCTCATCCACGGCTTCATCTTCGCCGGTTTACCCTATTGCCACTCAGCGAAATAATGCCGGAGTATTTGCATCCTGTGCTGGAAAAAACAATCCGCAGTTTGCTCGTGGAATGTCCGGATGATTCATTTGTGGAAAAAGTTGATCAGAGTTTTGAGCCATAAGCCAAATCCCCGGCATCACCAAGACCTGGTACAATGTAGGATTTGGCATTCAGCTCATCGTCAATCGAGGCTACCCATAAAGTAATGGGTTCATCATCAAATATATTTTTGATATAATCGACACCGGCCTGACTGGCCAGGATGCTCACCATATGTACATGCTCCGGCTGGCCGTTTGCGAGAATGGCCTTGTAAGCCAATTCCAAAGAGGATCCTGTAGCCAGCATGGGGTCTGCCATAATTACGGTTTTGCCCTTGAGGTCCGGAGCAGAGATGTATTCGATGTGAATATCAAAATCCCCGTCAGTGTTATATTTGCGGAAGGCAGAGACAAAGCCATTTTCGGCTCTGTCGAAAATGTTAATAATCCCATTGTGCAGAGGGACACCTGCTCTCAGGATGGATGTTACAACAATTTGCTCCCGGGCAAACCATTCCTCGGCAATTCCCAAAGGAGTGGTAATATTTCTGGATTCGTAGGTAAGAGTTTTACTGATTTCGTAAGCAAATATTTCCCCAATGCGCTCCAGATTATGGCGAAAACGCAAGGGGTCATTTTGTATGTTTACATCACGCATCTCAGCAATGAATGAACTCAGAACGCTAACGGGATGATTAATTTGTTTAATTTCCATTTGCCGGTTTTAAATGCAAAAATAATGTTTCAGAAGTTAATAATCATGCGTATGGTTCGATTTTCCTTTCTTTTAACATTTATTTTTTATGTGGCCAATAAAACGTGGTATGCGAAAGTTTACATTCAATACTCCGTTAAACTTTTACAAGTGTCAGATTCTGATCAGCGCCCCTTGTCTACGATTTAATAATTTACTCTAACACAACAGATCGTTAGTCCCGACCCATCGGGATTAGAGATAAGATTTAAGATCAATCGTATAAAATTGATTATCTGTTTGTTAATTCATATAAGCCAAAAGGGTTAAGGAATTAAATATTAAGTAATTACAAAAGTTTATCGGAGTATGGCTGACAATCTCTTTCAAAAAAATCTTTTCAGTCTAAACAGGATGTTTTTCTTTTTGGCAATGCTCAGAGGAAGAGGTAATCGGTCGATAACCATCGACTCATAAGGCACAGCAACAGCACCAAACTTTCGATTAAATTCTGCAATATGTGGAAGGGTTGAGCCATAAAAATCCAATATTATTTCTTTTTCAGCATTTTCTTTTATATAATGGTCAATTAAAGCAAAAGAGGTTTTGAATATCCGGCCCTGCTCATTGGATAGGTGGTAAGGGATTGTACGTTTTTTAACTGAGAGGAAGAATGAAGCGCCAATAAGCCTTCCTCGATACCATACAGAATAAGAAGTGCTTTGGGTATCCCGGAGGGCAGTTTTTAGCATTTGCTCAAATCTTGAAAGGTATTGGTCGGGG
>JBEPWN010000101.1:0-8079 GCA_041642395.1 Marinilabilia sp.
TAATGATCGTTCCCGATATCAAAAAAACGATATCTGCGAAACCTAAAAGGCTGATGAACCTGAAAGTATAAACAGAGAGTTTTCATATTGGTAATATTTAATGCGATTATGAATTATTACTTAAATCCTTAAATTTCGACAAAACATAAAGAAAATGAGAGAATGTTTTCAACTGAAAGGTTAATCGGCCTTACATTGCTAACATATCTGTCCTTCATTTTGTTTTCCTAAACCATACTGTCGTATACCTCTTTCACATTCAGGGCAGACCTCTCCCATTTCAATGAATCGACTTCTATTTTTCCATGTTTGACAAACATCCTGGAAAGTGATGGATATTTAAGCACACCATAAATAGCATCCGCCATAGCATCCACATCCCAGAAATTGGTTTTAATGGCAAATGTTAAAATCTCGGCCACACCCGACTGGTTGGATATCAACACAGGAACATTGCTCTGCATGGCTTCCAGTGGTGAGATTCCAAAAGGTTCGGAAACCGAAGGCATTACGTAAAGATCACTCATGGCCAACATACTAAAGACCTCTTCGCCCTTTAAAAAACCTGTGAAATGGAATTTATCCATTATTTTAAGTTGCGCCGCCCTGCGAACCATGCCATGCATCATATCCCCGCTCCCGGCCATTACGAACCGTACATTATCCATTCTTTGCAGCACCCGGTGAGCTGCTTCCACAAAATATTCGGGTCCTTTCTGCATGGTAATGCGTCCGAGGAATGTGACTATTTTTTCATTGGTGCCCTTTTTAAATATGGGCTCGTCTTTATTCTCAAGAGGTTCAACGGCATTATAGACTGTAGTTACTTTATGTGCCGGTATTCCATACTTTTCAATTACAGTACGGCGGGTAAGATTACTCACTGCAATGACTTTATCGGCAGCTTCCATCCCACGTTTCTCAATATCAAATACAACGGGATTAACACTGCCACCACTTCTGTCGAAATCAGTGGCATGGACATGCACCACCAAAGGTTTACCGGTAGCTTCTTTTGCAGCTATTCCTGCAGGATAAGTTAGCCAATCGTGGGCATGAATGAGATCAAATGAATAATCCTGTGCAATGATATTTGCCACAAGGGAATAATTGTGAATTTCCTGAAGCAAATCTTTTCCATAGGTCCCTGTAAAGGGTATTTGTCCAAATTCATTTGTTTGAACAAACTGAAAAGACTGATTTTCCTCCCTGGTTTTCTGTATTTCAAAATACTCGTCAGGATCGGTGTAAGGCATCATCCGTGAACCCACCTCTATATAGTCTAATTTTTTACTGAAATGCTTCAAACTGAGTTTCCGCAACCGCACAGGCACTTTATTGGCACCAACCAGACTTATTCCATGCTGTTCTTCATCTCCATAGGCTTTAGGAACTACAAATAACACATCCAGATCCGAAATGCAGGATAGTCCCCTGGTCAGTCCGAAACAAGCAGTCCCTAATCCACCGGATATATGCGGAGGAAACTCCCACCCAAACATTAATACCCTCATAAATTACTGTATTTTTCGATTAGTTTTATAATATGAAGAACTCCGGCTACATTCCAGGCCATTGAAACAGCACCTTTCCCTATGTGAGGAGGATTGCCGTTAAAACATTCTGAAATGGTGCCTAAGCAATGGTTTCCCATTTCTTCTTCAAAATCTTCCACCATTCGCTTTATATAAGCAAGCCCGCCTTGTTTATGAATATCGAGATATGCATCGGCAAAAAAAGCAGCCAACCATGGATAAACAGTGCCCTGGTGCAGGGCCAAATCTCTTTGACGGATGTCCCCTTCGAATATCCCTTTGTACCGGACATCCTGAGGAGATAAAGACCGCAATCCCTTTGGTGTTAAAAGTTCTTTCTTTACCACATCTACAACAGCTTTCCTCTGCTCAATGGACAAGGGTGAAAAAGGCAATGAAACAGCAAAAATCTGGTTGGGTCTGATTGATGCATCCCGTTCATCTCCATCAACATAATCATACAAACATCCATATTCAGGATTCCAGAAAGTACGTTCGAAAGCAGTTTTCACTTTTTCTGCAAGTTCGGAATAAGGCTTTCCAATTGCTTCTTCGCCATTCTCCCTAGCCAATGATGCAAAAAAACTTAAGGCGTTATACCATAATGCATTAAGCTCTACTGTTAATCCGGGACGCCATGTGACAGGCTCGCCATCAACCATTGCATCCATCCAGGTAAAAGGAATTTTCTCCTTCTTTGCATATAATAATCCTGATTCAACCATGTGTATCGAGGGATCGTTGAGATTTTTATAATGCTCAAGGATAAGTTGCATAACTTTTTTATATTTACTCCAGATCTCACAGTTAAAACAATTTTTTCCACATTCAAAAATGGTCCAGAAAAGCCAAAGAGGAACATCTATATCATTATTAATTAGACTTCCATTTTTCTTTAAATAATTGACCTCTATTTCATTTGCGATATAATCAAGAATGCTTTGGTAAACAGATCTGTCTTCCTGAAAGGATGCCAGCCCCGGCAATGCCAGTAATGTATCGCGGTGACGTTCGCCATACCAGTGATATCCGGCCATCAAGCGGACGTTTGATCCTTTATCCAGTAAAAATTGCTGTCCGGAATTAAGCAGATTGTTAATCATGCTGTCACGTGGAATTCTTTTCTTTTTCTCGCGGGTAAACTTCGCCTTTAATCCGGTTGGTTTGACCAAGGAGGTTCCGGCCGACATAATAATGCTTTCCCCTTTTTTAAATTCTGCCTCAAAATATCCGGGTACAAACAAGTCTTCATGGTATGGATATCCGCGATTTTCTTCCTTCAGGTATTCCACTCCAAGATACCAGTCGGGAACAGGAATAAACTCCACCTCTTTGCTGGACTGAAGGAATAAAGACGGGAAGCCCTCATACATCTTAAGAGAAATACCATTTTCAACAGTTTTGAAACGAGTAATGGCATCCATATTTTGATGCGTAAGCTCATGAATGCTCCTAAAAGCCAGAAAAGGTTTAAACCTGATCTTTGTTTCTGAATGGGCTTCCTCCAAAGTAACTTTATAAAGAAGTTGCTCTTCCTTTCCGGAAAGCAACAATTCTGTTGAAACGATAACACCACCTATACGGTAAATCCGTTTAGGGATGTCATCGACCTCAAGCCCTGTAAGATATTTATGTCCCTTTGGTTCATAATGGCTCTCATTGTATTTCCGGATTCCAAGATTGAAAACCTGGTCATGCTGAACCAGAGAAACATCAAGAGAAGATAAAAGAACAAAATGTTCACCCCCGAACTGTTCAAGGGGACAAACCAATAGTCCGTGATATTTCCGGGTATTGCAACCAATAATGGTAGTGCTGCAATAAGATCCGGCCCGGTTGGTCCTGAGAATCTCCCTGTATAATGAATACTCAAGATTCACTAGCCGGGCTTTGTCCAGTTGATAGTAAGCCATATAATAATATTTAAGTTAGCTTATCGATAATTGATCAATTAAAACTTGCTATAATATAATGAGAAACAACCAAAAAAACAATGTGCATAAAAAATAAAACCAAACAGATACAAGGTTTTGCCACACAATAGTTACAATCCAAACCGTGTATTGATTTTATCTGTTCTGACACTATTACAAATACAGTGAAGAAAATATCTGTAATTGGTACTAAAATTAACAAAATAATTAAAACTATAAAACAAATATTGATAATTTTTAACTAAATATAAGTTTTATGCGAAAGAATAATGAAAAAGACAATATTCAGAAGCAGCAAGCAAGCCGTAAACGGAAAACACCCATTATCAACTGAATCAAGATGTAAAGAATATAATTACAGAACAAAATCTAAATTTTCAACTATGTGTTATTTCGATTCAGAAGCGTTTCAAAATATTGGGAATCATCCAGAAGATCGGCTTCAGGAAATTGATAAAGGATATCATCAATAAGATCAAGGTTTTTCTGTAAAAACTGATAATACGATTGACCGGGTGGTCCTAAAAACCGATGGTTACGTGCCCTTACCACTTTGGAAGTGAGTCTGGTGAAAAATGCAGCTCTTTCTGTAAGGAGTGTTTGAGAAAACCTGTTCCAAATATAATCAATGGCCAGTGCGGAAGGATTGAACATTTTGTCATCATAGAACCGGTAATCACGCAGTTCATCCATAACAATTTCATAGGCAGGAAAATACCATGCTTTATCGAACAAGTCGCACAATTTATCAATGGCCAGGAAAAGTGCTGATTTACTTACCTGATTGGCGTGAGCACCATCTTTCCAATGCCGGACCGGACTGACTGTAAAAAGAATCTTCAACTGAGGATTAAATAATCGCAAAGACACAATCAGGTCCTTATACAAAGATACAATCTCATCAGGCTCCAGCCGGTAACGGCTAAAATATTGCGAAGGGAATTTATGGCAATTGGCCACAACCTCCGAGGTATCATTTCTCTCATAAACATAGGAAGTTCCGAAAGTAAGAATCAGAAAACCAGATTCCTTGAGGAACTGAGAAGCATCCGCCAGTGATTGATTGATCTTGTTGCATACGCCATCTTTATGTTCACCACTAAAACGGCCATGAAAATCGAAATGATGCCAAAGTCCATTAAGTTGAACCAACTCATCCGGCCTGCAATATTCCAGGTTTTTGGTCCGCTCAAGCAGCCTGGCAACAGAAACCGGGTTGTAGACTACTCCAAAAGGATTAACCATGGACGAAAGACGGTATTCAGAAAATTTGGCTCCTATATTATCGGTAAAACAAGAGCCCGCCAGAAAAACGTTGGTACCCACATCAATGGCATTATCGTATGTTCCGGTATTAACTACAGTTCTAAATTCAAATGGCATGATCTATAATTTTCAGTGATTTCTTCATCCAGGAAAAGATGGAAATAAATAATTCCTCAGCAACAGGTTCCCGGTGCAACTCATGACGTGCACCAGGCGCCGGAAAGAACGCAGCATTTTGCCCAATGTTGCGTGCCAGATCCCGGGTAACATCGAACCGGGTAATGACATCCTCCGTACCATGGGCCAGGAGAATGGGAATATCGAAACCCGAACTTTTTTCTAATACTTCGGATGCGGCACCGTTAAGCTCACTAAAGAGACGCAAAGATATGCGTCTATGCATCAATTTATCATTATCATTTTCATCCTGCATTTTTATATCAGAGGTGAGTTGTGATGATTTAATGCCTGTTTTAATTGTTAAACCAGGGAAAAGACGACCTAAAACGAGGGCAATATTTTGAAGAGCAACTGAAGGTGGGTGACAAAGCTTCAACCATGGTGAAGTAATGATGGCCCCGTTAAAATCCTGCCGCTTCTTCAACAGATAATTCAATACGAGGTTTCCACCCATACTATGCCCGTAAATATAATGTGGTAAATCACACCAGTCGTGTTTTACCAGCTCCACCATACAGTCTATATCATCCATATAATCGGACAAATGATTTATACATCCCCGTTTCCCCTCCGATAGTCCATGTCCTCTGAGGTCAATGGCGTAAACCATATAATTTTGCCGGCAAAATCTCTCTGACCAGGCATCATATCTTCCGGAATGTTCTCCTATCCCGTGTACCAGGCAGATCACAGCCCGGGGATACCCCGGAGGCTTCCAGTAGTGACCTGTAAGAAAAGTACCATCTCCTGCTACAACATTAAATTCCTTCTGTTCCATGGCACACTAAGGATCTTCATTAACAATCAATTTCTCATCACATGATAAATTTAGCTGTTTTTAACAATCAAAACAAAATTCTGAAATATTTTAGAATTCAAAGCCATTCATAAAAAAAACTTTTGTTGCCTTTTAGAGTGGAAATTTTTATGTTTGATTTAAAAATAAATCTATGCAACAAATCATTACTCTACCAACTAACAAACATGACGAACTGGTTGATATAACCAGCCACATAGAAAAGCTAGTGCCAAAAAGCCAAATACAAACCGGACTGGTAAATGTTTATGTGCAAGGCGCTACAGCAGGAATTATGATACAGGAAAACTGGGATGATTCTGTGCAAAAAGACGTAATTGCCTGGCTCAGAAAAACGATCCCACATGGTGTCTGGGAACATGATGCCCAGGATGATAACGGTGACTCCCATTTAAAGGCAGGTTTTGTAGGTCCGTCGGAAACCATTCCCATTATTAATGGCAAAATGGGTCTTTCAACCTGGCAAAATATATTTTTGTGCGAGTTCGATGGTCCAAGAAGTGAAAGACGGGTGGTGGTAACCATCTATGCCACGGGGTAAGCAGATATGTCCTGTCAATCCGGTTTTTTAACAAATGTCAGATTACGCATAAGTCCGTGATATCCGGCCCGCCTGACAGGACTGCCTTGTGAAATCTGATCGAATGCTTCTATATCGAGCGAAAGCCATTCTTGGGTTGACATATCCTGAAAACCACTTCGGAGATTAAAATCAGGCTCATGGTGAGAAGGGGCGTTTCCGTTCCAGGGGCAAACTTCCTGGCAAATATCGCAACCAAAAATCCATCCATTAAATTTATCGGCAAAACCAGATGGAATTTCCCCCTTATTTTCGATGGTAAGATAGGAAATGCATTTTCTGGAATCGAGATGATAGGGATAAATTAAAGCACCTGTGGGACAAGCATTAATGCAGCGCGTGCAACTTCCACAAGCATCTTTTAGAGGCACACCCGACGGCAGTTCTATGTTCAGAATAATTTCTCCGATAAAGACATATGATCCAAGCTGATGATGAAGAAGGTTGGTATTTTTACCACGCCAACCCAATCCGGCACGTACTGCCAGTGAACGTTCGGAAACCGGCGCCGAATCGACAAAAAATCGTCCTTCTGCCTCTTCCGAAATCTGACTTTGAATGAAAGACATGAGCTTTTTTAAACGGTTTTTGACCACTTTATGGTAATCCCGTCCATAGGCATACCGCGCCAGTTTAAAATCTGATTTCATATTACCATCTTGTGGCGGATTGTAATTCTGAAGAACTACGATGACTGATTTAGCTCCTTCAACAAGTTTGGTGGGATCATTCCGTTTTTCAACGTTATTGTTCATATAATCCATCCCCCCATGAAATCCACGATCCAGCCACTTTTCAAGAAATTCAGCTTCCTTATCAAGAACTTCAGCACTTACGAAACCCACATCATCAAAACCCAGATTTATGGCTTCCTCACGAATTAATGCGGCACGTTGCTGTGCAATCAAATTCATAATGATAATAGGTTACAGAAATCCCAATTCCAACATCGCTTCTTCCGAAAGCATATCTTTTGTCCATGGTGGATCAAAGGTGAGATTGAGCTCCACTTCTTTAACGCCTTCAACCGAAAGTACCTTCTGGTAAACCTCTTCGGGCAACGATTCAGCTACCGGACAGTTGGGCGATGTAAGCGTCATTACAACTTTTACCTTACCCTCTTCACGAACCTCAACTTCGTAAATAAGTCCAAGATCGTAAATATTTACAGGTATTTCAGGATCGTAAATGGTTTTCAAAGCCTTTACAATCTCAGTCTCTACTTTTAAAAATTCTGTGCTCATAACTTTACTGTTTAATTCTCTTTCCTCACATCATTACTGACACTTGCAAACAGGCAATAGACTCCTCTCCTGTTGTTTTAAACAAGTGCATATAAAATTATCCCTGCTTCACCTTAAATGCCAGAGCATATGCTTTAATCTGTTTAATCATTGCCACCAGTCCGTTGCTGCGGGTGGGTGAAAGATGCTCCTTCAATCCGACTTTATCAATAAAATAAAGATCTGCTTCCAGTATTTCATCCGGAGAATGCCCCGATAAAACCCGCAATAAAAGGGCTACTATCCCTTTAACAATAATGGCATCACTGTCGCCCTGAAGTTCAAGTTTGCCGTCTTTCATTTCGGCATGCAACCAAACCTTCGACTGACACCCATCGATCAGATTCTGATCCACCCGGTGTGACTCATCAAATGAATCCAATTCGTTTCCCAATTCAATGAGCAAAGAATATTTGTCCATCCAATCATCCAAAGCTGAAAATTCTTCAACTATTTCGTCTTGTTTCTCGTTTATCGTCATGAT
>JBEPWN010000102.1:0-1620 GCA_041642395.1 Marinilabilia sp.
CCTTTGCCGAGACGAAAGAAGCCATTTTGCGCTTATATCAGGCCGGATTGCCTGTGGGTGGCCATCTGATCCTGGGCCTGCCGGGCGAATCGGATGAAACAATGCTTTCGCATGCAGATGTTTTGTCGGGTTTGCCGATCAATTATTTGAAGGTGCATCAGTTACAATATGTTCGTGATTCCTTTTTAGGACTTCAATATGAGGATGAGCCGTCGCAGTTCAGGGTGTTTGAATCAAGTGAATACATCGATCTCATTATCTCCTTTCTGGAAAAGCTAAACCCGGAAATTGTTGTAGAACGTTTGGCCAGTCAGGCACCATATGACCTTCTGCTGGCGCCAAACTGGGGGCTTAAGAACTTCCAGCTTGTGGATATGGTGCGCAAACGCATGAATGAAAGGAATACCTGGCAGGGCAAACAATATCTCTTATGATTCGCCAAATACCCGGCGCAGCAGATCAGTGACCCTGGCCCGGGGATTGGTCCGGATCTTTTCTTCTTCTGCTGCCAGTTTCAGAAATAAGCCATCCAGTGCTTTTTCTGTCAGATAAATGTCAAGCTGAGTTTCTATGGTTTCAAGATCAGCCATTTTACCCACAAAAGAACCAGCGATTCGGTTCCACTGCCCTGTGAGTTTATTCCATGATTCGTTGGTAGTGACATTTCCTACGATTTCTTTGTCGAGGCTTGCCTGTATTTTGGGTTGGTATAGTTGATACAGTTCATTATATGTTTGGTCTTTCAGATATATGGTGGCAGCATTATTATCCCCTTTCAGGATGTTGAAACCATCGTTAATGCTCATGTTGGTGACAGCATTTAAGAAAACAGGGCCCGCTTCCTTGGCAGCATCCTCAGCCGAACGGTTGATCCTGAGTATCACATCTTCCACCAGTTTTTCGCCACCCGGTAGCCGCGATATATTTGAAGTAACCATTTCCGCCTCTGTCGGAAGGGTAATTTTCACCAGTTGATCGCCATAATATCCGTCTTTTGCCGATAGCTCTGACGCGGCAGAATCTGCACCTATGACAAGGGCCTGTTTCAATCCTCGTATAACTTCTGCCTGGGTCAAAGGACGGGAGGTGTCCATATCTTTAACAACCTGGGATAATTCGGCACAACCTGCTATTAACAGGACGAGAAAAGGAAGTAATAATCGTTTCATAATCAATAGATTGTTAGTCCCGACCCTTCGGGATTAGATATAAGATTTAAGCTGAATCGTATCCGGAAGCTTCGGAATTGATAATCTGTTTATTGATATAAAGAACCCGTTAATTTCAAATAATTAAATACCAGGTTGTTACAAAAGCATAACGGACTATTGATAATATAATGGTGTTAATATTGATTCTATAAACAAATGATTTATTTTTAACAAAAGGCGGCACTCTTTAACAAACGGTTGTGGATGATATTTATTATCTGTTGCTAAGGGTAAAATAATATCAGGCTTTCAGCCTGTTTTTTTATTATAGACTTAATGAGCCAAAGTAAAATTACACCTCCTCTAAACGTCCTTCCTACCAACCTACCAACCTACCAACCTGCTGACCTACCAACCTACTGACCTACCAACCTACCAACCTACCAACCTACCAACCTACCAACCTACT
>JBEPWN010000102.1:1630-8063 GCA_041642395.1 Marinilabilia sp.
CACTCCTCTCCACCAAATATTATATAAACGTTCGTCATTGCGAACGAAGTGAAGCAATCTATTTTCTTTATCCCTCCCAACCTACTAGCCTACTAACCTAAAACCTACCAGCCTACTAGCCTAATTGCCTACTCGCCTACTAACCTAAAACCTACCAACCTACTAACCTACCAACCTATCACCGTTTACTTTTGTGTTTTTTTAGGTTTAGCGGTTTTTTCACTTTTTCTTTCTCTGTCAAACAGCGCATTGTAAACATCAGTCCAGCCTGCTTTTTTCAGTCTTTTCTCCAGTTGTTGTCTCATTTGTGGCTTATACCAGAAGAAATACTGGCGCTGGTTTAGTTTTTCTTCTTTTGTACGCGGAACATAAATGTTTTTTAGCGTATATGGGTCCAGTCCGCTGTAATACATCACAGTTGCCAGCGTCATTGGGGTAGGTGTGAAATCCTGGACCTGCTCAAGGTTGAAATCCAATGATTTGGTTTCGGCAGCAAGCAGGGCCATATCTTTTTCATCGCATGCGGGGTGGCTGGAAATAAAATAGGGTATGATCTGCTGGTTCATTCCCGCTTCCTTATTGGTTTTATTGAAAATGTCGATAAACCTGCGAAATAGGGAAAATGAGGGTTTTCGCATAATCTTCAGTACCTTGTCGGATGTATGCTCCGGTGCTACTTTGAGTCTTCCTGATACATGGTTGGCAACCAATTCTCTTGTGTAATCGCGATGGCTTTTTTGTTCTTCCTCTGATGCTTTCGGGTTGAGCAGCATATCATATCGTATCCCGCTGCCAATGAAAGATTTTTTTATTCCGGGAATTTGATCCGCTTTACGGTAAATGTCAATCAATGGTTGATGCGATGTATTCAGATTGCCACAAACAGATGGAAATATGCATGAGGGCCGCTTACAGTTTTCACATATCGCAAGGTCACGTCCCTGCATGCCGTACATATTGGCACTCGGGCCTCCCAGATCGGATAAGTATCCTTTAAAATCTTCGGCCCTGGTTATTTGTTCTACCTCTTTTAAAATCGAAGCTTCGGAGCGTGAGGAAATGAATTTTCCCTGATGGGCCGATATGGTGCAAAAACTGCATCCTCCAAAACAACCACGATGCAGTGTTACGGAATGCTTTATCATATCGTAGGCCGGTATCGGTCCTTTGTTGCGGTATTTTGGATGAGGCAACCGGGTGTAGGGCAAATCGAAAGGCAAATCCGGATCCTGGCTTTTAAGTGGTGAAAAGGGAGGATTCACAATGATTCTCTGATCACCGCAAATCTGGTGTATTCTGGCGGGATGCATCCGGTTCGATTCTTCTTCTATATGCTTGAAGTTTTGGGCAAACTTCATTTTTTCCGCAAGCGAATCTTCATGTGAGTGCAGTTCAATATCCGTCCACTTTTTGTTTTTTGGTAAGGGGGCTTCCTTTTCCGCTAAAACGGCGGTTTGGGGCAGGGTGGTCAGGCTTTTCATTGGCACACCTTTTTGCAAAAGATGTACCACCTCTCTGAGAGGTTGCTCTGCCATGCCATACAGCAGCATATCGGCACCCGACCATGAAAGAATATTGGGTTTTAGCTGGTCGCTCCAATAATCGTAATGGGTAAACCGGCGCAGAGAAGCTTCGATCCCGCCAAGAATAACAGGAACATCAGGATAAATTTCTTTGAGGATGCCGGTATAAACAACCGATGCATAGTCGGGACGGAATCCTGATTTTCCTCCGGGGGAATAAGCATCGTCCGAGCGTAATCTTTTACCTGCCGTATAATGATTCACCATCGAATCCATGTTTCCGGCAGTAACTCCAAAGAAAAGTCGTGGAATTCCCAGTTTTCTGAAGTCGCGAAGATCATCACGCCAGTTTGGCTGGGGCACGATCGCCACCCTCAGGCCCATGTCCAGAAGAACCCGTCCGATTACTGCTGCCCCAAATGATGGATGATCTATGTAGGCATCTCCAGAAAAGAGAATAACATCCAGCTCGTCCCAGCCATGTTCTTTTACTTCTTTTGCTGTTGTGGGCAGCCAGTCGGTTATGTTATATTTGTGTTGCAATCCTTTTTTTTACAAAGATAAGGTTTTTGAACGGATGAAGTGGGGTAAGAGACAATGACAGTTATTTAAACCGGACGTATGATGATGAGATTGGATTGTTGTTTGAACCTTCCGGGCATTTTGCGGTTAAATAATATAGGTTATTAGGTTAGTAGGTTAGTAGGTTAGTAGGTCAATAGGTCAATAGGTTATTAGGTTAGTAGGTTATTAGGTTAGTAGGTTATTAGGTGAATAGGTTGGTAGGTCAGTAGGTTATTAGGCTAAGGTTACTAGGTGGAGGTGGATGTTAAAGGCTGGAGTTTGGTGTAATGCTGATATAATGCATGTTTACAAATTAAGTATTTCAATGTTAGAAATTTCTTTGAACAGCAAAGCTGAGAATTAATCCACATTAGAATAAAAATTTCGAACAAGAGTTATTTATGCATCAATAAGCATTGTTCGCAACTATCCGATTATAAAACTTTGCGTCATTGCGTCTTTGCGTTTAGGCTTTTTTAAACTGACTATTGAATGAAAACAATACTAACTATATTATCGGTTTTATATTTATCTGTAAATGTTATGGCGCAATCCAACAATAATATCAAAGAATCCGTGGCCACATTTGGTGGAGGATGTTTCTGGTGCATCGAAGCTGTTTTTAATGAACTGCAGGGTGTTCAAAAAGTAGAATCGGGATACAGTGGAGGGAAAATTTCCAATCCCACATATCGCGAAGTTTCTTCCGGGCTAACTGATCATGCGGAAGTGGTTCGTGTGTATTTCGATCGTGATGTGATCTCATATCCTGAATTGCTGGCTGTATTCTTTTCGGTACATGATCCCACAACCCTGAACCGGCAGGGGGCAGATGTGGGTACCCAATATCGTTCGGTTATTTTTCACCATACCGATGCCCAAAAAATGGAAGCAGAAAACTTTATACATGTGCTGGAAGCAGAAGATGTTTACGGTGCACCCATTGTTACCGAAGTAAGTCCTGCTCAACCATTTTACCGTGCTGAAGACTATCATCAGGATTATTATAAAAAGAATTCCTCAGAAACTTATTGCCAGGTGGTGATCAATCCAAAACTGGCCAAATTCAGGAAGTCATTCAAGCAAAAGTTAAAGTAAGTTAGTGGAATTACTAACCTTTCACCCTTCCACCTAATAACCTGCTGACCTACAGACCTAATAACCTACTAACCTACCAACCTACTAACCTACCAACCTACTAACCTACCAACCTACCAGCCTATTCGCCTACTGCAGGTATTTAATCAATATAGCCTTTAGTTTTTCCCGAATAATGGGCTTGGTCAGAAATTCATCCATCCCGCATTTCATGCTGATTTCTTTTTCAGTGCTGGTGGCGCCGGCTGTTAAACCGATAACAGGTGCATGATCATCAGTGTTTTTTTCGGCATCCCGGATAGCCATGGTGGCAGCGTTCCCGTCCATTTTAGGCATCTGTACATCCATAAATATAAGATCGGGATTGTGAAGGAGAGTCATTTTAACCGCTTCATTACCATCGGCGACTTCAATAAATTCTGCTGAGGGAATGATTTGTTTAATAAGTGATTTCGCTACAAGCATATTTGTAGGAACATCTTCCGCTATAAGGATTTTTACCTGCTTTTCAATAGAATCATCGGAATGATCGTTACTTGCTGATGATTGATTCATTGATATGCTTGTTGATTTTGTTTTATGAATTTTTGACAAATATCTGAATAAATCTTTTGTTTTGACTGGTTTTGTTAGCCGAAAATGTATGTCTAATGTCTTGCATTTCTCCGGCAATATTGAGCCGTCTGATGATGAATGCATTAGAATAACAGGAAGTTCAATAGCTGAAAGATTTAATTTTTCACGGATCATACCAATTGTGTCCAATCCATCCATGTATGGCATGCGGTAATCTATAATAATCAGATCAAATGATTTATTATCCTGAATGATTTTTAGCCCGTCAAATCCATTATCACACCCTGTAAAATTGATGTTTCGGTTTTCGAGCATATTTTTGAGAATGCTCAGGTTATTTTTGTTGTCATCAATTACCAGGCAATGTTTTATGTGATCCGTATCAGGCTCAGTAATCATATCTCCATAATGATATTCTGCATTAATTGCAAAATGAAATGTTGTCCCTAGTCCGGGAGAACTGTTGAGTTGAATTTTACCACCCATCTTTTTTGCAAGCTTGTCAGAGATGATCAATCCAAGTCCGGTGCCACCAAATTTTCGTGTTGTTGAACTGTCAGCCTGGCTGAAAGCCTTAAATAAGCGCTCTTGCTGCCAATCTTCAATCCCGATGCCGGTGTCGCGAATAGAAAAGGAATATGTTCCTGTTGTGCTATTTACAGGGTTAAATTTAACTGTTAGCTCTATTTCCCCTTTTTCCGTGAATTTCACTGCATTACCCAGCAGATTGGCCAGTATTTGTTTGAGTCGTACCGGATCAATTGTTGCATATGCGGGCATCCCGGGATCTATGTTGAGAAGTAATTCCAAACCATTTTTGTCAGCAGCAAACTTAATGATATCCACGCTTTGCTCCAGGAGTTGTAAAATATCGGTTTTAACTGTTTCCAACTCCAGTTTTCCGGCTTCTATTTTTGAAAAATCAAGAATATCATCGATGATCTCAAGCAATGAATTGGCACTTGAATACACTGTATCTGCATACTGATGTTGAACATCAGAGAGATTTGTATATTTTAGTAATTCTGAAAATCCAATTACACCATTAAGGGGTGTTCTGAGTTCGTGGCTCATATTGCTGAGAAATTCACTTTTGGATTTATTAGCTGAATTTGCATCTGAAAGAGCTTTTTTCTCATCGGTAACATCACGTATAAAGGCTGCATATCCGGTAAGATGGTCCTGCTGGTTGAAAATAGGGTTGATAGAAGAGGCGGCAATATATTCCTGTCCGGATTTCTTTTTATTAACAAACTCCTGTTGTCCGGTATTTTTGGTTGCAATTGAATTCTGAACATTTGTGTGATATTCAAAATCAAAAGGTTTTGAATGAATGATCCTGAGATTTTGCCCCTTTATTTCATCCGCTGAATAGCCGGTAAGTTGCTCAGCAGCAGTATTCATGTAGGTAATATTAAATTCTGGATCGGTTTCTATGATTGCTTCACCGGCTTGCTTTACAATTCCGGACAAATGGTGTATTTCTTCATCGTTTCTTTTGCGCTCATCAATATCCACATGCAGTCCGATTGCTCTTTTAGCTTTGCATTCTGTTTCTTTCTGAAAAGATCTTCCACGGCCTGATATCCATTTGTAACTGCCATTTTTGCATCGCAGACGAAATTCAACTTCGTATGAACCTGCATTTTCTATCGATCTTTTTAGTTCTTTCAAAAGGACTTCACGATCATCCGGATGGATCATATCTATCCATTTGTCCCTGGTTATTAGCAGTTCATTGTTTTCATAACCGAGCATTGTATAGTATCCCGGACTAAAATATATATGATTGGATTCCAGGTCCCAGTCCAGAAACCCCTGTGCACCTGTTTCCATGGCAAGAGCCAGGCGATCGTGGCTTATTTTTAATTCGTTTTCATGGTCAATGCGGGTAAGTAAAAGACCTGTTAAATCAGCGTATATTTCCATCGCTTCCCTGTTTTGCAGTTGACTGTTTTCAGAGAATATAAGTGTGAAATCGCCGATGACTTTTCCTTCTTTTTGTGTCTTTATGACTGCTGTTTCATTCACTTTGAAAGTCCGGCACACAATGTTAACCAGCTTTTTGGATATGATGGTGTCTGTAAGTTCAGATAGGTTTTTGAAGATGGTGGTTTTTTGGTTTTGAGTTTTTCTCTCCCTTACCGGATCATATTTCCATTTTTTACCTCTTAAATCAAAGCCCAAAATAGAAATACTGTCTTCCAGATGCCTGTACAGGCCGGAATAGGCTATTGTGGTAAAATCCCTTCCGTTTCTGTCGAATTTGTTCAGTACCACGTATTTTGCTCCGGAAAGTTCTTTGGCTTTATCAGTAATAAACTGATAATCAATGTTGGTTATTGTAAAATCAGAGAATTTTGCTGATACTTCACGAATTATTTTTTCTCCGGTTATATCGGAATAAAGCGTTATGAAATATCCTTTTTTAGGGGAGTATGCCTGTATCCGGTACCATTTCCCAAGTGGTTCCGAGAAATATTCAAGTGTTTTGCTGCCACCATTTAGTGCTATATCGTCACATAATTTGATCCACCCCGGTTTGCTGTGCTCATTTTCCGGAATAACTTCAGTAATTTTCTTATTGATGATGCCGGCTCTTTTGAAGCCTGTAATTTTTTCAAATTGCTGGTTTATGTCCTTAAACTGATAATCTTCAGGTTTTCCATTAA
>JBEPWN010000103.1:0-8005 GCA_041642395.1 Marinilabilia sp.
GACAAATGAAGCGGGTCCCCGAATGGGGCCAATTATTAATTTATTGATGTTTTGATTGTTATAAAAATATGTCGTTGGTATCGAACTGAAGCAATCTTTGATTTTTGCGATTAGCAGTGAAATAAAATAATATTTAAGTGAAAAGACACATTCTGTTTATACTATTACTCTCTATTATATTTGGTTTTTGGGGAAATGCCCAGAAAATTATTTCGGAAGTCGGAATGCCTGCCAATCAACGGCATGTCACAGTTTTGTATCATCATGGGGTGGTCATTCCCCATCATGCTAATATGATCTATTTTATTGATGATTTTTCCAGAGGTGTGGAAGTGAATTATGGCCTGTGGCGTTTTGATAAGCAGGGATGGCAGCAATACTATAATTACCCTGAAGTTGGCGTTGGTTTTTTTTATAACTCTTATGGAAATCCCGATATTTACGGTCAGGGCATGGCCGTTTATCCTTATCTGCATTTTCCTATCGTGCGAACGGCCCGTTTTACACTTAAAAATAAAGTAGCCCTTGGTCTTGGCTATACCAATAATCCTTTTGATTACAAGGACAATCCCTGGAATCAAATTTTCGGAGCACGTATGAATACTTATATCGGGTTTGGGATTTATTCGGGTTTCAGGATCCTGGATAACTGGTCGGTGAATGCATCAGCCTCTCTCAATCATATGTCGAACGGCGCAACACGCAAACCCAATAATGGCATTAACACCCTTACTTTTGGTTTGGGTACGAGATATCATTTTTTGAAAGATCATTTACCCAATCTAAAAAGACAAAAGGCACCCCGGTCCAACGAAAGAGATTTTCAGGTATTTTTAAGCTATGGCCGTAGTCAGGCCAACGATTACAATTTTAACATTTATCCTGCCGGTAGCCTTTCAATTAATCATATGTGGTACCGTTCTGCAAAATCAGCCTGGAGTGTGGGTGTAGATGCAGTATATTTTGGTGCCGCGCCCTATGCTTATCCCGAAAATAATGAATATGTTTCACATCAGGATAGAATGTTTTATGGTGTGTTTGGGGGACGCCACTGGATAATGGGGGAGACATCTCTTTATGTGCAAATTGGTACGTATGTTTATTCACATATTGATCCTCCTCAGCCTGTATATCCAAGGTTGGGAATCAGACATAATATTACAGACAGACTCGTGGCCGGGTTTGGAATAAAAGCCAGTTTTTTCCGTTCTGAGTTCATGGAGTTTGGTTTGGGGTATCGGATTCCATACAAAAGAAATTCACTATGATAAAAAGTATTTATATTTCTTTGTGGGGTGCAGCGGCGATTCTTTTTGCCGGATGTGATTACACCGATGCGCTTTTAAATGATGGAGAATTAATCAGCAAAGATATACAGGTTGAAGCATTTGATCATGTAATTCTGGATACATCTGTTTATCTGGTTTTGGACAATGATTCTTCTCACAGTGTGTCGGTGGAGGCTTTGGATTTTCTTTTGCCCCGGCTGAAAATTTCACAAAATGACAATGTGCTGACAATTGAATCGGTTGGTTTAATTGGATTCAGACAAAAGCAGATGCCTGTTGTGACCATTTCATCACCTGATCTGAACCACATCAGATCTAATTTTCCTGTCCAAATCAGCAACCTCGATACGCTTAAAATTGAAAACCTGCGTATTGTGATAAGTGGCCGGGGATCGTTTACTGAATGCAATCTGACGGTGGATGCCGGCAATATATCCTTGGGTGCATATGGCAGCAATGTGGGAAACCATGTGTTTAAAGGAAAGGCGAAATCTCTGAATATTGTTGCTTTAGGGCTCACATCGGTGGATGCCAGTCAGCTAAATGCCGAAGAGGTCAGCTATCGCCAGGGATCTGTCAACCAGGGATTTGTGAGGGCTACAAGAAAATTAACCGTGGAAATGTTGTCCTCGGGTAATTTATACTATTCGGGTAATCCCGCCGATACTATCGTTAAATTTGGCGAAACGCTTTATGAGGTAAGCATGGGGAACGTTATTCAATTGCAGGATTAAAATATAATTATCAATTCAGGCTATGCTTTGGAGCTATCTTCTGCAAGTTTTTCCAACTCTTCCTGTTTTGTAAGTAAATCATGAAGGGTGGTCGATTTGAAATAATCAATCATTATATCATTCAATCCATCCCAAAATATTTTAGCAGAACATTTATTTTCAAGATCGCATTCATAGGTTGGGGAGATGCAGTCGATAATGCAAATACCCGGCTCAAAAGCATTGTGAATATCAAAAATCGTGATTTCTGAAGCCGGTTTTGTTAAAATGTATCCGCTTTTCTTTCCTTTTACATTGGAAATCAATCCGGATACCTTGAGAGAATAGATGATGTGATCCAGATATTTATTGGAAAGTTTTTGACGATCGGAAATTTCTCTCTGGAAAATGCCATTATTGGAGGTTTCCCTGGCAATTTCGATCATGGCCCGAAGGCCGTACCGGGTTTTGGTGTTAAATTTCAAAATGTCTCCCTTTAGTTGTTTATTGTAAGGCCAAAGTTAATAAAAACTTCGTTGCTTACTTTAATCATTCCCATAAACTTGGTAGGAGGTTCCAGTCCAAAATCTTCCAGATCAATATTTACACGGCCGGTAATGTGCAGATTTTTATCGCGGCATTCCTTAATTTCTCCCGGTATTTTGTAGATATGGTTTTTACCGGCCAGGCCAATTTTTATCCGGGGTGCGATCGTGTTATCCGGACCTGCCGGAAGCCTTGTAGTATTTAAAAAAATAGTTATTTCAATATCAGGATATTCGTTTGCTTTTATAAATTCCAGAAAATCTTTATACATCATGGGATTGGATGGCTCGAAATCATGAGCCGGAATTTTCAGTACCAATGTTTCTGAGTGGTTATCAGGTCTTTTTATTATTTCCTTTTCACTTTTTATTTCCTGAATAAAATGAAAATGGTTTACATTGGTCGATCCGTCAATCTTGATGTAATTATCGCAAAGAGTGGTTTCTGCAACACCGTGGTGCGGTGGGTCGGGGTCTGCCATGGGCTGCCCTTTTGATGGGGTGGCGGTAAGAATAAAAAATACCACTGTCGCAAACAAAACAAAGAGATTGTGGGTTAGACCGCTGTTTTGGTCCGTCTTGCAGTGATACAAGCGGGAAGCAGTTTCACCGGTTCTTTGTCCTGTTTGAGACAGTGGCAAAATATGGAATTTGTTATCCATATGATTATTCTACAATTGATCGTTTTGCTTAGAAACTAATTGCTGCTTCCAGCATAAGCCCGTTAAATTTGCCTTCATTCAATACATTCTCAGAAGCAAAGTCGTTATACGACTGACTTACATATTCTACTTTTGCAAGTATATTTTTGGTCATAAACCAGCCTCCGCCAATCTGGATGCGGCTGATATCAACTTCATTTCCATCTGATTCTTCACCGCTTACCGTATTGTAGCGGGTTCCCACAAACAGGTTTTCTGTCTGGCCAAAGCGGTAGATCAGTTCGGCAGAATATTGATTCCAGGTTCTGTCATCAGGCTCTGCACTTGCTTTTCCAGTCGCTTGCTCAATCACTCCAAAGAATTCCAGTCCTTTGTACTTAATAAATGGATTGATCATTATGGATGTCATTTCATTTCGCAATGAAGGGTTCCATCTTCCGGATCTGAAATTGTCTCTATCTGCATCTGCTGCAGCCATTACTGAATAATATCTTGCTCCCGCCCGGTCACCTGCATACAAATAGGTGTTTGCACTCTCACCGGTGCTGTATATGGAACCGGTTAATCTGAACCTCAGATCGTCATTTATATAATCATCGTATCCTAATTTTGCCACAAAAGAAGCTTTTGTTGTACCTGGATTCGTTACCGACTGGTTCAGTTTGCCGTTAGTAAGTCCCACCATACTAATGAACCCGTTTTTTCTGAAATAAACCTCACCACCTACTTCTGTGGTAAAGCCATCCATAATCAGATTGCCTACGAATGGATTGTACATGGCTTGCGCATTATCGGTTCTTCTGAAATGAGCGTCACCATAATTGTTTTCCATATGACCTATCTTAATAGTCACATTTTTCATAAGGTCTTCCATAAAGCCCTTCTTCACGAATTCCAGTTTGTCTATCTGGAAATATCCGCCTTTTACATATGGTTCGGGGTGATGACGTGAAGACAGATAGGTTCTGAGATGCATTCTCACACCGTCATAAAGTTCCACATCCAGATCAAGATTTGCGGTTGCTAAATTGAAGTTGTCTCCAATTTCCTCTAACTCCACACTTCCTGAATTTTCATGGTCCAATGCCTGAAACTGAATCGTAGATGAACCACCGATTCGTACATTTACACCATCGAAATCACTGATGGTGTCCTTTGGTGCTTCGAAAACATTGATGCCCCTTTTGTCCGGTTGTCTGTAATTATTCAGGTCCCGGTCCGATTGTCCATTAACCTGGATGGCCGTGAGAATAAAAAAGGCCAGAATAAAATATTGAAATTGCTTTTTCATTTTTAGAAATTTGTAAAAGTGAAACACTATTTGAAATATTAATTTTTTTTATGGCTATGTGCACATAAAAAGTATTTATGCGCAGATACTAATTCAGCTTCAATGATACAGATACAGTTATTTCATCCCCGGTTTTAATGGTTCCAAACATTGCTTTTGGGGGATCAATGTTGAAATCAGTCATTTTCAATGATGATTTTCCGCTGATTTTTAGTTCCTGCTTGTCATTGAGGACTGCATCAAAAGTCATATCCACGGGATTTTTTTCTCCGGCAATGGTTAGTTGACCATTGACTTTTACGGTGCCTTTTTCGCCAGAAGAAATAAGAGAGGTTCCTGTTTGATGAAATGATATTTGGGGATGATCTTCTGCTTCAAGAGCATCGTGAGCTTTGTTATCCATCATTGAATTGTCGCTCAACAGATCATTGGCATTCGCTGTGAAAACGGCATTTTCAACAACAAATGTGTTCTCATCACTCTTATTAAGATCGGCAGATGCCTGAAAAGATGATAATTTCATTTCCCAGTCGTGCAGGGATGAAGTCCCCGTCACTGTTACTGAACCGCCTGATTCATCGGCTTTGATGGATTGGGCCATCAAAAGTTGAGGCAACAGGAGCATTAAAAATATTCCTATGCCTGCTTTGCTAATTTTATTAACCATGTTCAAAGGTTTAATTTTATAATACTAATCCTATTACAAAGGTAGTAAAAAAATCAAAACAATAAAACATCAAAATATTTATCCATGTATCTATGAAAATAATGGAGATATAATTCGTATCGTTCAATCTGGGTATTGTCTGAAGGGAGACATTAATTTGTATCTTGTCACTTTGGAATTATTGATTCACCTGGGGTAAAAAAACCCGGATATTCGTTGCGACTGTTGTGATCTATTTTGAGGAACTTATAGAATAAATACCCGCAGATATGTTGCTGATTTAATAAACGAGCAGGAGGTAATTCCAGAATTTTTTTTGAAGCATTTGATTGTCAGGCGGATAACTTCTTTAGGAAAAGCAATGACTTTTCCTAAAGAAGTTGATGAAGTTTTTCAGATGTTCTTTATAACAATAGTCCGTTAAGAAAAGCTTTAACGCAGAAGGCTGTAGTTTTCTTTTGCGATGTTAATTCCTTTGTTTCAAAATTTCTTCATTGGTAGAAAAAAAAACGATCTACCCCTGTTTTAAAAGATTGCTTCTCCCGATATCGTCCCTCATCGGGATCGCAATGACACCCTCTCACTTTTTATATGGAAGAGGTTGGAAGAGGGCAGAGCGGCATTGCCGCTCTGCCCTCTTCCAACCTCTTCCTCGTTGCGCGAAGGATCTGTCATTGCGAGGGCTATGCCCGAAGCAATCTTTAATGATATACACGCTACTTTAAACTTCAGCCTTATTTATTGTTGTTTTTCAATCCCGAATTATGGATGATCCATCTAACATCTAACATCTATTCATCTAACAACCTATTTATGAAGAAATTACAAGCTGATCGGAATCATTTCCATCAATGGTTGAAGAAGGGTAGAAGTATGTCGCAAGTGTAATGGAGGCACCACAACTTTTAGCGCCAGTGGCATAATCTCAATATTAACTTCGGTGCCGAAATTTACGGGCTCTCCATCAACATGACCAAGTAAAGGCTTGTCATGTTTGATGTTAATATTACGAGCTTTTACGATTTTGTCGTATTTACTTTTGTCGATGGATTGATCCAAAAGGCTGATAAGAAGTGCAGGAGCAGTGTATTTTGGAAAGTCTTTGATGAGACAAACATCTATCAACCCGTCATCAATGACTGCCTGGGGTGCAATATGGAAGTTATTGCCATATTGGCTTGAGTTGGCAAAGCTAATAAGAAAGGCATTAATTGATATTGGTTTACCATCAATAACAATATTGTAGTGGTCTGATCTGTATTTGGGAAATTCCTTGGAAATAAGCTGCATGTAAGCCAGTGGTCCCCGTCTTTTCTTTTCAGCAAATAAGTGACTGATGTATGCATCAAATCCAACTCCTGCCACATTTAAAGAATAAGAATCATTCAGTTTTATAACATCAATGGCTTTGATATAACCATGATTGATCACCTTAAGTGCCTTATTGACTTTGAATGGCATTTGCAGAAACCGGGCCAGGCCATTTCCCGAGCCGGTGGGTATGATTCCCAGTGCTGAAGATGAATTTAATAGTCCTCTGCCAACTTCGTTGACTGTTCCGTCGCCACCCACAGCAACAACAATGTCATATTTGCCTGCGGCCTGTCTGCTGAGCTGGAAGGCATGTTCACATTCAGTGGAAAAAACTACTTCAATGTCCCATCGCGAAGCATCAGATTCCTTGCGAATAAGCTTTTCCATGTCCTTCTGACGGCCTATTCCCGATGCAGGATTGATGATATATAATGCAGTTTTTTTCATTAATTGTTTGATGAATTTTGGAATACAAAGTTATACATATATTTTTATGTACCCATAATAAGTTCTATCCGGAATATTTTTATTTTCTTTGATAAAAAAAGTGGAAACATTACTTCAACTTGATCGCGACTTATTGCTGTTTTTTAACAGTTTTACTTCTCCTCTTTTCGATAATTTCTTCTGGGTAATAACCAGCGTGATTGTCTGGTTACCATTATATGCAGCCATTCTTTATGTGGTAATAAAGCAACAGGGACTGAAAGGATTTGTAACCCTGATCGCTTTTGGGGTTATGGTGACATTGTGCGATCAGATATCGACTAATGTATTTAAAGATGGGTTTGAACGATTACGCCCTACCCGTGAGCCGGCTTTGGAAGGCCTGTTGGATTTGGTTAATGGTTATCGGGGTGGAAAGTTCGGATTTGTATCATCTCATGCTACCAATTCCTTTGGTCTTGCTGCTTTGTCATCCCTTTTATTTCGATATCGATGGTATACTGTTTTTATTTTTCTATGGGCTGCATTGAACAGCTATTCCCGCATTTACATGGGTGTGCATTATCCCGGTGATGTATTGGGGGGTCTTATTCTGGGCGTTTTGATTGGATGGTTTGTTTACTGGCTTTACAAAAAAGTTTATTTCCGTTTTATTTCTGTGAATGATGAAATGATGTCATTAGATGGAAAGAATGAATTTCAGCCGGCTTCTGTTCGTCATGTAATATTAACAGGCGTTGTTACCATTGTGGTAATTTTTCTTTCCGGAAAGGAACTACTGGATCTGATGTGATATAAATCATGATTTTTACAGGAAACTTGTTGTAACAGGGAGTTTTGACGATATTATTGGTAAAAACCTAAGTATAATAATTGTTAAATTGCAATTTTTAACAGTTAAATTTATCTTAATTCTAAGGTTTTTTCTTATTTTTATATCACATCAATAACCTCTTAAAACCATTTCGGTATGAGTACAACAATAACTTTCAATCAGCTCAGGAAGATCAAGGATAGTCTTCCGGCAGGCAGCATGCGGAGTATCGCTGACTCGTTGAACCTCGACGTAGAAACAGT
>JBEPWN010000104.1:0-8001 GCA_041642395.1 Marinilabilia sp.
CTGGTCTATGAAACGCGTCATCTTACTTACCGATTTTTCCGAAACTGCCCGGAATGCTGCTTTTTATGCACTTAATATGTTTGAAAAAAGCAACACCCGGTTCCAGTTGCTGAATGTTTTCGACGTGGAGTTCAGTGGCAGTCCGTATATCATGCAGGTGAAAGAAGAAATGGCCGAGGAAAGCATACGCGGATTGCGCAGAGAGCTTTCATTACTTCATGCCAAACATCCCAACGCAAAACTTGAAATCGCTTCCCGATTTGGCACAATAACAGAAATCATCAGACAGGAAATTGAAGATTATGAGCCTGATCTTATTGTTCTTGGATGCAAAGGAGAGAGTGCTCTCGAATATTTTCTTCTTGGCAGCAACGCTCTTGAAATCATCAAACATGTTCATCATCCAATGATCATAGTTCCAATAAATGCCGAATTTCATCCCCCAAAGAAAATCGTTTTTGCAACAGATTTAGAAGATGTGGATATTTCCAAAATGGCCGCACCCCTTAACGACCTGGTGAAAACCTATGACAGCGAACTGCTCTTCGTTAACGTTCTGGAAAATGAAAATATTGATCGTCTTAAATCTGAAGAAAAAATTGCTTCATATTTTCCCGGGATAAAACTAAGTTTTCATTTCATAGATACTGAAGGAGATACATGCAAGTCCATCTTGAAATTCATGGATGAAAATAAAGCTACTCTACTAACAATGGTACGTCATCATCATAGTTTTTTCAAACGTATGTTTAATCCTCATATCATCAAAAAAATGGTGCGTCAACCTCATCATCCAATGCTAATATTGCATGAAACAGGTAAATAGTTTCTGTCCATAAAGTACCATTTACTGCATTTCGACATGCTCAATGTGGCACGTTACGCTTGCCCGAAAACTGCTCACTTCGACATGCTCAGTGCATGCATTTACTCAAGTAAACTGCGCATTTTCGGGCTTCGCAAGCCTTGTAACTGGCACCTTCTGACCAGACACATGATAACTAAAATACTTTCCTGACTTTATAGACTGACTCTAAATAGTCTCAACTTTTGAGGATCTCTTTGAATGCTTTTGTGAAAATATCTTCAATATTTTCAGAAATAATCTCCTCGCCGGGCGAGGCTTCAACCGACTCCTCGGTAATTGCATTCCAGTGTCTTAAGTGCCATTCAGCATCTTCATATTCAAGTGCGGTCATATGGTCAACCCAATCGCCTGAATTAAGATATGTAATGGATCCTGAGGGAGATTTTATCCGCTTCCTTGCCGGACGATGGATGTGACCGCATATCACATAATGGTATCCTTTGCGAATACCAAGGCGGGATACCATTGCTTCAAATTTAGTGACAGCCTTCTTCTCTCCGCCTTTCACTTTATCTTTAATTTTGGCAGCAAGGGAAATGGGTCCACGCCCAAAAAAAACCAATATGGAATTGACCATACGATTGATTCCCGCAAGCATTCCATATCCGACTGATCCCATCTTGGCCAGCCACTTTGAATGGTGCATCGCCACATCAAAAACATCTCCATGAAATATCCAGGTGGATTTTCCGTCAAGCGTCAATACCACTTTGTTAACCACACGTAAATGACCAAAATCTATTCCGGTAAACCTTCTGGCTATTTCATCGTGATTGCCGGGAAGGTAAATGATTTTAGTTCCTTTTTCCGCCATTCTGAAAAGATAGCGAACAACCCGAAGGTGGGAGGCGGGGAAATAACGACGAGAGAACCTCCATACATCTACAATATCACCATTGAGAACCAGAATTTCAGGATCAATGCTTTTAAGATAGGCATATAACTGATCAGCTTTGCTGCTATAGGTACCCAGATGTACGTCGGAAATTACAACTGATTTTAATGTCTTTTTTGAACTCATACACGATAATTGTAAAGACAAATATATAACACTTTTAAATCGATAATACAAATTGAACCATTCACCCCATTTTTGATAACGCAACATACTCCAAAAACCCAATTAACTATCAGACGCAAAACAATAAGATGGTATCAGGAAGTAAACAACGGTATCCTTCCTAAAGTTAGAATATCCCCTTTTGATTTTTGCATTTGTTGAAATGACTATTTCAATAATCAATAGACCATTAGATTTTTAGATGTTAAACGGATTGTATCACACTTAAAAACAGCTTCATAATGGCATGGACATATTGAATTAAAAAAAAATTGACGGACAATATATAAAAAAGATTAACGGACTTTTGAATAATGAAGTTAACTGAAAATAGTCACTCAAAACCTTACTTCCTAAAAGGTTTCATCTCCAAAAACCGATTGCTGGACAAGTCATTTGTAACATTGGTAAACAAAACATTGCACTTATTTTTTGGTTGTTAGAAATTGCAAAAAAAAATGATTACTGATTTCTTAAACCAAAAGTCTATGAAATATTTTTACAAGAGGTGTAAAAAAACATCAATAGTTTTCCTTCTGGGGTTCGTTCTGTGCTTCACTACTTCGTTTAATATAACACAGGCTCAAATCCGGATTGATGAGGATGGTGCACCGTTTTCCAGCATAGCAGACCATCAGTCGTGGGCTACAGCAACCACTGACCTTCAGGCAGCAATCAATGCCCTTTCCAATGCCGGAGGCGGCACTATATGGATAGCCGAAGGCAGCTATTATCCAACGGAATTATACTCGGCCGCGACTGGGACATCCACAACCGATCCTCGTAGCGCCACCTTTGTTATCAGAAGCAATGTGACGGTTATCGGAGGATTTGAAGGAGGTGAAACCAGTCCGGATCAGAGACCGGATGATAAATTCTCAGTCACAAACGCTGTTTACCTCAACGGCAACATTGATGTTCCAGAAAGCAGTTCAGACAACAGCTATCACGTTGTCATTTTCCCGTTTGGAGTAGATGAAACAGCCATACTTCAGGATCTGGTCATTACAAATGGAAATGCCAATGGACCTTCAGAAGATTTTGCTCACAGAGGCGGAGGCGTGCATGCCATAGAAGGTGGTGTGCTTAGAAACTGTATTATAAAAAACAACTTTGCAGATGATGGAGGTGGTGGTGCTTATTTATATAAGGGAGGACTAATTGAAGATTGTGCCATATATAACAATCTAACAAATCGAAATGGAGGCGGAGTCCTTCTTAACCTTGGAGGAAAAATAAGTGCTTCGCTGATCTATTCCAATGAGGCTGGCACTAGCCCTGAAACAACGAACGGACTTGGGGGAGGTGTATTTCTCGAAGGAAGTGGTGAAAACCCCGTTACTGTAACTCATTCAATCATTGCCGGAAATTATTCAAATAACAAAGGTGGTGGAATTGGATTATTATATTCAGGGAATCTTATCAACAACGTGATTGCAAATAACAAATCGCACGGAAATGGAGGCGGATTGTATATCCAAAACGGCGGGACTGTAGATTACAACACCATCGTTGCCAATGAATCTGACAATTTAGGCGGTGGTGTTTATGGAATTCATGATTCCGAATTACACAATTCTGTTTTGTGGGGAAATGTTTCTGCTTCCACGGTTAATCAACAATTTGATCGATATGACGAAAGCACAACTGCCAGTTATTGTGCAATTCAAGGGCTGGAGGAGGCCATAGGTGTAACCAACATTATTAACCTTGATCTGGAAAATTCAGGAAACGGAACTCATCCGGAATTCCGGAACCCCGCTACGTTTGTGGGTTTACCCGGAACGCAGAATCAAGTAGATGAATTGCTGAACAGTGACTACAGAATTATTTTGGCATCTGCCCTTTTGAATACAGGAAATTCGGAAAGCAGCGGACTGCCGGTTCCTCAATTCGATTTAACTCCAAATGCCAGAATTGTGAAGGGCGCAGTAGATATTGGCGCTTTTGAAGCTTTATATTACAACATGAATGCATCAATAATCAGTGGAAGCGGAACAATTGATCCATCAGGATCTGTTGATTATCTGGCTGATGAAGACATTCTCATTACAATTACCCCCGAAACAGGATGGGAAATTTCTTCATTTATGATCAATGGGAATGACTATACCGATCAACTGGTTGATGAAGGTAATCAGTTTACATATACAGCGGCAGGTATTTCACAGGATCTTGATGTAACCGTGGAATTTGCAGTTACCACAAGCCTTAGTAGCAATCCTGAAGAAAAAATGAAGGTTTTTCCGGTTCCGGCTGAGGATGAGTTATTCCTGCAAGGAGTTAAAGCCCGTACCCTTGAGATATTTGATGCAAGCGGCAAGCTCATAAAAGAGCTGAAAAGAAATATCGGATACTCAATAAATATATCCGACCTTAAAAAAGGCATGTACATACTGATTCTTCAAGATGAAAATGATGAATCTCATTCGGTTAGGTTTATTAAAAAATAATCGCCGGAGGGAATTTTAAACAACAAATAAAAATAAAACAGATTGTTCTGACCAGTTGTGAGAGCAATCTGTTTTTTTGGAACAGACCAGGGTTATTCTTGATTGCCAAAAAAAGCACTTTTAATTAAAAAAGTATTTTTGGCTGGCAATAAAACAATATACATTCCAGGACTTTTAAAAATACTTACAGTCAATTATTCAATCCGTATCACCATGAATCTTCGTAAAATACACACTCGTTTCTTAAACATAGTCATCGCAGGCACCTTGTTTAATAGCGATTACGCATTAATCTAAACTCGGCTCTTCTGGATGCCGGAAATAACGACATTTCCAACCTGTTTTTCCGTGACACAGACTTTGAAGGAAAAGAGAGAATCATCAAATCGAATGTGGACATCGGGGCTTATGAGACTTTGTATTATCATATGTCCGGTGCTGTTACAGAAGGCAACGGCTCCATCTCACCAAGCACCAGATTACCGGTACTTGGCGGACAAGATATAGAGTTCACAATCACCCCGGCTTCGGGCTTTCACATAACTTCTTTCACCATCAACACAATAGATGTGACCAATCAACTTTCAGAAACTGTAGACTGTTATACTTATAACCGCGCAAATATTTCGGAAGATATTGAAGCAGTAGCAAAATTAAGCGTTCTAAGCAGTATCAGTAACAATAGCAATTCTAAAATATATGTATATCCGGTCCCTGCCAGGGAAGAACTATTCATTTCAGGGATTGAAATACAAAATCTAAAAATATATTCACTTCAAGGACATACAATTACCGACTTAAAGCATAATATTCCCAATCCTTTGAAAATTTCAAATTTAGAAAAAGGAATCTATTTCCTTCAAATAACAGATACAAAAGGCTTATCCCATATTCACCGGTTTTTAAAAGAGTAGCATTCATCATTACAATCGACCGTTAATCCCGACCATTCGGGATTAGATATAAGTCAATTCTTATCTCTTCACAACCAATTTTCTGGCTCCATTCCCCATTGAAGTTTTGAAATACACAAAATATATTCCCTGGGGCAAATTAGCAGTATCAAACATATAGCCATCAAAGGCAATATCTTCATATTTAACAACTCCAGAAAGATTCATAATTCTAAAAAAGTTATTCTCCCCGGCAGGCATGGAGAAATGCACTTTATCGCTGGCCGGATTTGGCCAAAGATAAATATTCAAATCATCCATATCCGCAGAGTTAATGGCATTGACCTCACAATCGGCCGAATTTGAAACAGGCTCCCTTCCAGTATTTCCACCAGAACATTTGCCACAAGCGTCTAAAAAAGCGCCTCCGTTAAGATCCCCGTTACAATCGTAATCAAAATCCACAAAATTGGCCAAAAGCCTTATATAACTAACTTGATAACCACAACTATTTTCGGTTACCGACCAGGAATTCAAAGGCCAGGAGTTATTAAAATCTTTGTATGATTTCTGATCCGGTTGGTTTTTTGGCGGAACAATATCCACATCATGACAAGCCTGATTATTGGCTGCTGATCCACATCCATCGGGGCAACATCCATCCCGGTCGTACGAAGGATTGGGACCGCCAGTCAAAAAGCCGGGTGCAGGCCCGTAAGTTGATTCCCCTGCCCTGTCCCAAAGTTGGGAGCCATCATGAAACCAGGTATGATAAAATTCCCGGACGCCCTGCTTAGCGCCATATTTAAACATATTCGAGAGGTAAACAAAATTAAGGGGATTCAGACCATGTAAGTAATTGATATACCCAATGGCAGCGTCTTCGGCTTCTTTCTCCGAAACAGAACCTGCATCAAAGCGGGGCATATTTAGAAACATATTGCCTTTTATGCTTTTTATATTATTGCTACCCCATGTATAATCTTTTATATGAGCCATATAAGGATCTTTTTTGTCGGTAATGGCAGGATAGTTCTCTTCCCCGGTCATCATACTATTGCCATAAGTATTTTTTATGTCTGCTGCAACAGATTCCGTGGCTCCTTCAAGAGAAGTGTAATACAATAACATGTCCTGATTTCCCGACTGAAAAGGAAAGGCAAAATTCCATTGCATCAGATTAACATTCTGGTAGTTGTTATCAACAAAAACTCTGTAAAGAGACTCTTTTGTCAAATCAAAAAGGAAGACAGCAGCCATGATTTTCTTTGTCAGACGGCCATAATCATCTACTTCCTGCTGGCCGGCCGCCAGCCCCTCAGAATTGTATTCGGCATCATTGTTTTTAAAAAGCACATCCGGATTGGCACCAGCCCAGTTCCAGGCCTCGATGGCTTTAGTTTCAAGCACATTGGCATATTCGTCCATCCCTATTGACTGATAAACGCCGGATGCAATGGCAAAAGCAGCAGCCGTGGTAAGCGTAGCAGAAGTGCTGGCCGGGCCATATAAACTTTGTCCCGTTGTTGAAGATGGCGGACTGGCATGAGCCACTCCAACAACACTCAAAACACCGCCATCGTCGTTTTGCATCCTCAAAAGATGGTCCAGCCCCCATTTGGCTTCATCCAAAAGATCGGGGATACCATTCCCGGATTCCGGAATATTAAAGTCATCAGTCCAGGCAACGGTATTTTCCTTAAAAGCATACATCATATCAATGACATAGTTGGCCGTCCAGTTGGTGTACTTATTGTAATCCCCTGCATCGTACCAGCCTCCACTTACATCCCGTTCTGTGGCAGAGTTATTGGGTTCACTATACAACCAGGCTTCCGTGTCCTGAAGTGTACCTACATGACTAGCACCATCAGTCCATCCAGCTTCTGCATAAGGCTCTACTTTGGCAAAACCCGAACGCTGATAGAAAAATGTACGTACAGCCTGCTTTAATACTTCATTATATACCGAAGGTGAAATGCGAAATTCAAAAGAGCGAACCTCGTTATTCACATCCAACACGTAATAATCGCCGGTTGCGGTGACTGATGAAAAATCGAACCACCAGATCCGGTCGCCCGAAGATGGATCAGTATTTCCACCATTCCACATCTGGGGTGATCCGGAAAAAACAGCTTCTTCCGATTCAGAATCAATCAACTGATAACTGGCACCGGGCGAGAAGGACTCATCGGCATCGAATCCCACTTGTGGATTTCGGATTACGGCTTTTTTGGAGGCATCAGGCAAATAACCAAATTGATCCACAACGATGAAATCAGATGGATTCTGGGCCCTAAGAGATGCTACTCCCAGAAGAAAAATCATTAAAAAAGAAGCAACCAACTTCATAACTTCAGATTTTTTATTGTACTTAATTCTTTAAATCATCAATAACCAAAAGCCAGTCTTTTCCGTAACCGGTTTCAGAAGGCACAAACCTTTTTTCTCCACTATTGACAAAGGATTCTCCTTTTACAATACCCCCATTAGAGGGATTGAACCACCAATAGGTAAGCTCCTCACCCATGTTTTCTAATTGTAATTTCACACCTTGTCCTACTGAGGAATAAGCCAGCAAAAAGCTGTTATCGCAGGCTACGGCGATCCTGACATGGGTGCTATCATCAGGATTTGAACCAACGAAAAGATCCTGATCAGGCACCAGTTTTTCAAAAGGCCGCATGGCAAAAATCTTTCTTAAATGCCTCATATCATGACTTCCAG
>JBEPWN010000105.1:0-7955 GCA_041642395.1 Marinilabilia sp.
TTATATGTGCAAATATAGGTTTTTAAGAATAATATCGTTTTTTTATTTCCGTAGCGAGACTCTTTATTTAATATATTATATCTTCCAATATTTTTGGGTAGGGTTTAATGTTATCTTCCGTTTATCTATAAATATGTTGCCCTTTTGGGGTTGTGATTTTTTTGAATTGCAAAAACTTCTCTATTTTTGTTAGTATGGTTTTGCGTAGAAATAATAATTCAAGGTCAAAATTTCCGGGAGCCTGAAGGGCTCCTATGTTTATAGCAGTGAATTTCCGACGACAAAATTCCGACTCCAAAGGTTTCGTACCCTATAATAAAAGGGCTTTTCATAAGACATACGACCGTCTTCGGGGTCGGTTTTAATATTATTCTCGGTTGCTATAAATATACTAACCAATGAAATATTGTATGAGTTTTTTTGAATTTTCATTCGTTGTCTGAAACATTTCATTCAGAAAGCCTTATGCAGAAATATTATCAGATGATGGAAGGAAGCACTACCAAACAATTTTATGTTGATTTGGGAGCCGATTATTATTTCGCCAGTAATTATTCACGTGTAAATCCTTACGGGGGTGTGCAATTCAATTCAGCTTATGGTCAGATGGAAATATTTGACGGTTTTATCTAATTCTACTTTACGACTTTTAATACGAGACTAAAAAAAATGCCAAGTCCTGCAATACAGTCTGAAAGACTAACTATGTTTTTATGCAAAAAACAGTTTACGTGTGGGAACAGTTAATAGCCGTGAGTTAGGAGTTTTTATAATGAGTGCTGCCTTACAATTTCATCGACAGTTGTATGCGTTTTCTTTCAATATCTACTTCCAGTACTCTTACTTCCACATGCTGATGGAGTTTTACGACATCAGAAGGATTTGATATGTAACGGTCGGCCAGTTGTGAAATATGAACCAGTCCATCCTGCTTCACGCCTACATCCACAAAAGCCCCGAAATTGGTAATATTGGTTACGATACCCGGAACCACCATGCCAGGTTTCAAATCGTTGATGGAGAACACATCTTTAGAAAATTCAAAGACTTTTATGGTTTGCCGCGGATCACGTCCCGGCTTCTCCAGTTCTCCCATTATATCTCTGAGGGTGGGTAAACCCACATCACTGGTGATGTATCTTTGAAGATCTATCTTATCTCTCAGCGTTTTGTCTTTGATAAGGTCTGTGATGGTACATCCCAGATCTTTTGCCATTCGTTCCACCACCGGGTATGCTTCGGGGTGAACAGCCGTATTATCGAGTGGATTCTTAGCATCGCTGATGCGAAGGAAGCCTGCCGCTTGTTCGTAAGCTTTGGCCCCCAGCCGGGGTACTTTCTTAATGGATTTGCGACTATCGAAAGCACCATTTTCGTTTCGGTATGTAACAATATTTTTTGCCAGTGAAGGACCAAGTCCCGAAATATAGGTGAGGAGGTGATGACTGGCAGTGTTGAGATTTACTCCGACCATATTTACTGATGACTCAACAACACGGTCGAGTGCTTCTTTCATTTTTCCCTGATCCACATCGTGTTGATATTGTCCAACACCAATTGATTTCGGATCTATTTTTACCAGTTCGGCCAGTGGGTCCATTAGACGACGGCCTATGGATACCGAGCCACGAACCGTTACATCGTATTGGGGGAATTCTTCGCGAGCTACTTTGCTGGCACTATATACCGAAGCTCCATCCTCGCTCACCATGAATACCTGTACATCACGGTTGAATTTGGTTTTTCTTACAAAATCCTCGGTTTCGCGCGAGGCCGTACCATTTCCGATGGCAACTGCGTCTATTTTGTATGCATCTACCAGCGAATCTAATTTTTTCATGGCTTTGACTGTCTCCTTCTGAGGCGGATGAGGGTAGATGGTTTCATTGTGAAGCAGTTCTCCCTGGGCATCAAGACATACTACTTTACAGCCGCTTCGATAGCCCGGATCCAGAGCGAGTACGCGTTTTTGGCCTAAAGGAGCAGCTAACAACAGCTGACGCAGATTGTCACTGAATACTTTGATGGCTTCTTCATCTGCCTTTTCTTTATAGGCAGCCATTGTCTCATTCTCTATAGATGGAGCAAGTAATCTTTTGTAAGCTTCTTCCACCGCCTTTTCAACTTGTTCTGACGCGGAGGTGTGTTGTCCCTTTACCATAAGGTGTTTGATAGAGGGCAAAACTTCCTGAGCATCGGGAGCAATTGAAGTCTTTATATAGCCTTCATTCTCGGCACGTTGCATTGCCAAAAATCGATGAGAGGGACATTTTTTCAGTGGTTCACTCCATTCAAAATAATCCCTGTATTTGGATCCTTCCTCTTCCTTTCCTTTTACCAATCGGGAAGATATCAGTGCTTTGTGACGGAAACTGTTACGCACAATTTCCCTTGCTCTTTTATTCTCGTTGGTCCATTCAGCTATGATGTCGCGTGCACCCTGAAGTGCCGATTCTACATCGGGAACATTATCGTTGACGTAGGATAGGGCATGGGCATCAATATCCCTTTCCTGTTGTTTCATTATTAGTTTCGCCAGAGGCTCAAGCCCCAGTTCCTTTGCTTTTGTAGCGCGTGTTATACGCTTCGGCTTATAGGGAAGATAAATATCTTCCAGCTCGGTGCCGTCATAGCATTCTGTAATGCGTGACTTTAATTCATCCGTTAGAACACCTTGTTCTTCTATGGTCTTCAGGATGGTGCTTTTGCGTTTATCAAGGTCCAGAAACTTTTCATAGGATTCCTGTATATTGGCGATGGCTACTTCATCCAGACTTCCGGTGCGCTCTTTCCTGTAGCGGCTGATAAAGGGAATGGTGGCTCCTTCGGACAGCAGTTCAACAGTATTTTTAACCTGATGTAAGGAAATACCGGTTTTTTCGGCGATGAGATTCGGAATGGTTTGCATATACAGTTAATGATTATTAACAATAGATGGTTAGATTTTTAGAAATTAGATGTTAGATGGGGTTTTTTATATTGAGAAACAGCATCTTAAGGTTTGGAATTATTTTATAACTAAACAATTGACTGACAATTTTTTTGCGGGAGTTTCACGAACTGTTGAATTAATAATTATTAAAAAAAAAGTGCCTGTTTATCGACGAGGTGATCCTTTTCCCTTTTTTCTGAAATGTCCCTGAGGTTTCTTATACCTTTTATTAGGGTTATATTCCGGACCTTCGCCCACTTCGGGCGGTGGTGGTATTTTAATGATGGTGGTATCAATTAATTTTTCGATGTTTTGAAAATCCTGCTGATCTTTTTCAGTAATAAATGTAAGTCCAACTCCGGTGGATGATGCACGGGCTGTCCGGCCTACACGATGCACATAATCTTCTGCATCATTCGGAACATCAAAGTTGATCACAAGGTCTATGCCAACCACATCAATGCCTCTGGCAATAATATCGGTGGCCACAAGTATCTGAATATTTTTGTTCCTGAATTCACGCATAACCTCAGTACGGTCTTTCTGGTCGAGGTCGGAATGGATCGCCGAAGCGTTAAATCCATTTTGCCGCAGGGATCGGTGAATATCTTTTACTTTTTGTTTGGTGGAGGAGAAAATAATGATGCTTGTCAGATCTTTTCCTTTCAACAGGCTGTTGACCAACGGTATCTTTTGGTTCTCATAAACCACATAAGCTCCCTGGATGATGCCTTCGGCAGGTTTAGACATAGCAATGTTTACCTCTTCCGGATTCGAAAGCAGTTCTCTGGCCATGGTCCTGATCTTATTGGGCATGGTTGCCGAAAACATAAGGGTTTGTCTTTTTTTGGGCAGATGCGATACAATCTGCATGATGTCTTCATAGAAGCCCATGTCAAGCATCCTGTCTGCTTCATCCAGAATAAGATGTTTAATGGAATCCATTTTGACGTATCCCATGCTTAAATGCTGAATCAATCGCCCGGGTGTGGCAACAATGACATTGGCACCGGTGGTGAGCGCGTTTTTCTGTCCGCTCCAAAGACCTGCGTCATTTCCGCCATATACTGCAATAGAAGTGATGGGCATAAAATACCCGAAGCCTTCAATTTGCTGATCTATCTGCATCGCCAGCTCACGGGTAGGCACCAGTATCAGGGTGTTTAGTCCTTCCGAATTGGCCTGTACCTGACGATCAAGTAAAGGCAATAAATAAGCGGCTGTTTTTCCCGTACCGGTCTGGGCACAGGCAATCATATCTTTTCCTTCCATAATGGGAGGAATGGTTGCTGTTTGTACGGGGGTGGCTTCTTCAAACCTCATGGCATCTAATCCTTCCAGGACTGACGCCGAAAAACCGAATTCTGTAAATTTCAAAATATCTTAATTTTAGTGTCAATAGTCAGTTGAAATTTTTAATAGATTGTCATCCAATTATTTAAGCTTAAAAGGCTCAAGATGTTAAGGGGTTGTTTTCCAGCATGATACACTTTATCTAACATCTAACATCTAAAAATCTAACGATCTATTGAGTGTTGAACAATTGAATAAATGCGGATATGTTTCATGGAGCATGACAAAAACGGGGGTGCGCCATACATATCTCTCAAACAATTATTCTACATAAATAACCAGGCCTTTCAGGTATTCACCTTCAGGATGGTAAATGTTGACCGGATGATCGGCAGGTTGTTCCATTTGATGGATGATCCGGACATTACGCTTTGTTTTTGCTGCTGCCGAAAAAATGGTTTTTCTGAAAGCATCGCGACTTATTACCTGTGAACATGAAAAGGTGAAAATAATGCCGCCCGGCTTGATTTTTTCAATAGCCCGCGCATTTAGCTTACGGTATCCCTGAAGTGCATTGGGAACCACATTCAAATGTTTTGCAAATGCCGGAGGATCCAGAATGATCAGATCGTACTGGTCTTTGGCGCCATTCAGGTATTTAAACGCATCTTCTGCAAAAGCTTCGTGGCGCGAATCGTCGGGGAAATTGAGTGCAACATTTTGGCGGGCCTGTTCAATGGCCCGTTCTGAACTGTCAACCGAATGTACCAGGTCAGCACCACCACGCAATGCATAGAATGAAAATCCACCAGTATAACAAAACAGATTTAAAACATGTTTGTTTTTGCTGTATTTTTCAAGCAAAGCTCTGTTTTCGCGCTGATCAACAAAAAAGCCGGTTTTTTGTCCTTTTTCAAAATCAACACTGAATCGAAGACCGTTTTCAATTGCTGTGTTGTCGGTGGTTTTTCCTCGTAAAAATCCATTTTCCGGTTCCACATCAGCTTTAAAAGGCATAGTGCCTTCTGATTTGTTGTAAATGGCTTTAAGATCCGATCCAAGAACTTTTTCCATGGCATTGCACAGCATGTCTTTGATCAGATACATTCCAACAGTGTGGATTTGCATTACGGCAGTTCCGTTATACATGTCCACAATTAATCCTGGCATTCCATCACTCTCGGCATAGATAAGCCGCCAGGCATTGGTGTCTGGATTGTTTGCGAGTCCTGAAATCTTTCGCAATTCCAGTGCTTTTTCTATTTTGCTGACCCAGAAGGACTCATCGGGTTCTCTTTTTGTGAAAGAGAGAATTCTTGCAGCAATTGAACCTATTTGCGAATGTGCAATAGCCAGGAAATTACCCTGATGATCGCATATTTCTACCACATCGCCTTCTGTTATTTCACCGGTGACAGATTGAATGGCTCCCGAAAAAATCCATGGATGAAAACGTTGGATGCTTTGTTCCTTTCCGGGTTTTAAAATTATCTTAGAAAATTCCATGTATTTGGTTGCATGTTAAGAGCTTTTATTTGTTTGCTCTGTCTTAGCTGACTCATTATGAGTTGGTTTCAGCGTCTTTAGTTGGTTGTAGATTTGCAGTGCCATCCATGCATCAGTAGCAGCATACAGCACCTGGCCTTCGGTGAGTTGATCGGCTTCCCAGTTTGACAGTCGTTGTCTTTTAGATACACGAAAACCAAGTAACAGGCCAGCCAGATTTTTGAGGCTGAGCGCGTCAATCCCACATTTGGGAGCCAGGTCCTGAAGTTCAATAAATCCTTTAGGTGTAAATTCATTGAGCTGCAGAAGCCCTCTGATGTCGTCTCGTATTCCAACCCCTACTTTAGCTACTTCAGGATTCGACATCAGATTGGATAACGCTCCGTTAAATCCGGTTCGGTTCAGTCTGAAAATATAAGCTTCTTCCTGGGTGCTTAATTGAAGTAATGAAATGTCGTGTGAAACCCCTTTTTTAAAAGATGGTTTGGTTTCTGTATCAAACCCGATTGTATCGAATTGTTGTAACTTTTTTACAATTCCGACTATTTTGCCTGGATCTTCCACGACCGTAACAGGGCCTTCAAATTGTTTTAATGGCAGTTCTTTTATGTCGTCTTTCGAAATGGTGTTCTGCATTCAAATTGATTATTTCTAAATATTATCGTGATCTTTTTTATGGTTGTTTTGCCAGTTTTTTTGCATTTTGGAGATTAGCCAGTCCTCAGTATTTCGATTGTCTTCCGTTACATCTTTTTCTTCCTCGTCTTCATCAAGATCTTCGCCCCTGAAAGCAATTTCATGCATGGCTCTTAAAACGTTGACCAGCCGCTGACCCCAGAATTCTTCAAAAGTGTTCACAAGCTCAATCAGTGCATCGTTCATGATTTCGGTCACTGCCGTGCGATAGCTCATCAAAAAATCTTTGACATCCTGGTAAATGTCTGCAAGGTTTTCAGAAATGCTTGCAGTCAGAGGTTCTTCACTGTGCTGCATGTCTGCAGTAAATACTTCCAGATAATCATTGTATGGTCCCATTTTGAGAAGCACCTGGTTTGTGATTTGCTGGTATTCTTCTTCTGATACATATTTTTCCAGAAAATCATCTTCAAGCATTGTTTCTGACTTTGGTAAAACGGAAGCTTTTAGATACAAAAGTGGCAGCATTTTGCGGCCGGTATCCACAAATTCGCTTCTGGCCATATTTGGACAGTTCTCCAGCCATGAACAGAATTCGTTTGCTACTGCTACAAATTCTATAACGTTTTTTGAATAAACCGGTTGTTCAAAATCTGTCTGCATAATTGGTGCAAAATTAGTGATAAATATTGATAATGTTGTGATTAATGTATCAAAAATCCCTGATCACTTCAACCATTCCAATTCTCCGGTTTCAGTTTCGCCTATTACCTCATGGTCTTCAAGCCATTTTAATACACTCCAGATCCGCTTGTTGTTAAAATCCAATACTTCTACCAACTGACTTGCATGAAGCGGATGGTGAACGAGCTTTTGTTGAATAGATGTTTCAATGTCTTCAAAGGTGCTGTCATCCAGCCCTGCTTTTTTGCGTGATAAACAGACGTCGCATACATTGCAGTTTGCAGATTTGGTTTGGCCGAAATAATGGAGCAGAAATCTGCTGCGGCAAATATGAATGGATGTACCATAGTCAATGACTGCTTCTATTTGTTCCTGATATCGTTGTTTGCGATCGTCATAAACATCTGCCGGAAGACGAATGTGATGAATCTCCTCCCTCGACTGAGTGTAGGTGATCAGAGGTGTTTTGCGTCGTGGAATGTAATGAATAATACCTGCTTTGTTGAGCTTTGATAATGATTGGTAAACCATATCATTGGTAGTACCGGTTTTTTTTGCAAGATCCGCTTCATTGATGGATGCATATTCAGTAAAAAGACCTGTGTATGATCGTAATAGTATTTTTATAAACGGATCAAGATCCTCATTGGCCACCTGAAACTTATATAACTGGTTACCGTCTGTCAGAAACATGACCTTTGAGGGAATGTCCAGTTCTTCGGTGAAGGCAAGATATCCTGCTCTCTGCAAAATTTTCAATGAGTTAAAAACATGCAGAATACTTAATTTAAAAGCACTGCAGAATTTTCCGATGGCAAAATCATAAACCATTTGAAATCCGGATCCCACCGGTAACTGGAAAAAATTGCCAAGAGCATCATACACGCGTTTGATTGCTTCAGGT
>JBEPWN010000106.1:0-7904 GCA_041642395.1 Marinilabilia sp.
CGGGCACAGAAAGTGGTGGGAAATACTGTTTTTCTGGTGCTTATAGTTTCAGCAATTGTTACGTCACTTGGCTTTGCCATAAAAGATCCTATGCTAAGGCTTTTTGGAGCTACTGATATCACCATCAGCTATGCCAACGGCTATCTAAATTATATTCTTTGGGGAGTAGTGCTGCATGAGTTCGGATTTTCGCTTAACGCCCTGATACGTGCGGAAGGAAATGCCCGCATTGCTATGTACAGCATGCTCATCAGTGCCGGCATTAATATTCCGCTTGATGCCTTATTTATTGTGCATCTGAGAATGGGCGTTGAAGGAGCTGCTATTGCCACCATTATTTCCATGGCCTCGCTTTCGGTCTGGGTGTTTATTCATTTTAGAAGCAAACGTAGCATTGTGCGCCTGGAGCGGAAAAACCTGAGACTGGATATGACCATTGTCCTGTCTATCCTTTCGGTGGGGCTGGCGCCGTTTGCCATGCAAATTGCCAACAGCGTTGTTCAGGCTCTGTTAAATATGAATCTTATCAAATACGGAAGCGATCTGGCTGTGGGAGCAATGGGCATTATTATGAGTGTGGTGGTGATTGTTATTATGAGCATTGTGGCACTGAATATGGCCGGACAGCCTATTATTGGGTATAATTATGGTGCACGCAACTTCGACAGAGTAAGGCAGACTTTGAAGTACAGTATGCTTATCGCCACTGGCTTTGCTTCGGTTTCATGGGTTTTTATCCAGTTATTTCCACGGCCTGTCATCAGCCTTTTTATCAGCGACAGCGAGGAAACCATGAGGTATGGTGTGGAAGGAATGCGCACTTATTTACTGGCCCTCCCCATCATTGGGTTTCAGGTGGTGGCCGGAAATTATTTCCAGTCGGTAGGAAAAGCAGGAAAGGCCATATTCCTTACGTTATTGAGACAAGTTATCGTGTTGATACCTTTACTGATATGGCTCCCCCCGCGGTTGGGTCTCACCGGGGTCTGGATTTCAGCACCCATCTCTGATACAGCATCGGCCGTGGTGTGTGCAATATTGATTGGAATGGAGTGGAGAAGACTGAAGAGAGCTTCCTGAAATATAGGCACTTATTCCTGCTCAAAGAGCAGTTTTTCCCATTCAGGGTGTTTCTCCAGATAATGAACCACAAAATTGCATTCCGGGATAATGCGGATGAGGTTTTTTTCGCAATATTCCAAAACCTGTTGAATCAGTTCAGATCCAACGCCTTTACCTCTTAATTGGTTGGGAACCAGTGTCTTGGTAAGCCGCCATACCGATGGTTCATAAACTTCATAATGCAATGTGGCTAAATGATCATCAAGCTTCAGTTCGAAGCGTTTTTTTTCTTTGTCGATGGATATCTTTTTGTTTTCCATTGTGCTGTTTTTTAACTGGGAATTTATTTCAATAGTCCGTTTGATCCCGCTTCCCTCTCAACGTCTTCTATACTGATAGGAATGCGCTCTCCCAGAATGCGTGCACTTGTTTCGGTCACCAAAATGTCATCTTCAAGGCGGATCCCTCCAAAGTTTTTAAAGCGTTCTACCTCCTCATAGTTGATAAAATCGGTGAATTTTTTATCGGCCTTCCAATGATCTATAAGTGCCGGGATGAAGTAAATACCGGGTTCATTGGTGATGGTGAAACCGGGTTGAAGTCGTCGTCCGAGCCTTAATGCTGCAAGTCCGAATTGTGAGGACCGCTTTACTTCTTCGTCATAGCCCACCAGTGTGTCATCATAATCTTCCATGTCGTGAACATCGAGGCCAATCATATGTCCCAGGCCATGAGGCATAAAAAGAGCATGTGCCCCGGCGTGGACAGCCTCATCCGGGTCGCCTTTCATCAGATTCATTTCTTTTAATCCCGATGCAATAATGCGGCTGGCCAGCAAATGAACATCTTTATAGGTCACGCCTGGTTTGGTAGCTTTTCTGGCGGTATTGTTGGCGTCGAGTACAATCTGATAAATACTGCGCTGAACATCCGAGAATTTACCCGAAACAGGTGTGGTTCGTGTGTGGTCAGTGGCATAATGGAGTGGCGATTCACTTCCGGCATCAACCAATAGAAGATCACCGTCTTTCATGATATTTCCATGATAGTGGTTGTGCAATGTTTCTCCGCGTACCGAACAGATTACCGGAAAAGAAACCATGCCACCCCCGGAAATAGAAATGCCTTCGATCGCTCCGGTAATTTCCTGTTCAGAAATTCCGGGACGCACCATCTGCATCGCAGTGGTGTGCATTTTGTAGGCAGTTGACATGTGCCGCTCCATTTCTTCAATTTCACAGTCTTCTTTGATGCTGCGAAGTTTTATGCATGCCATTATCAGGTCTGATGATGCATGCTGGCTTACTTCCCGGTGATGTATATTCAGCAGGTCAGCAAGCAACATGATATTTCCACCCCGGTAGGGTGGGGTAAAATGTATTTTCCGCCCTTGTTTAAGGGCCTCTTCAATTATTTTATGCAACTGATTAAAGGGAAGGGTTTGCCTTATCCCGGCTTTTTCCGCTTTCTCTTTGAGGGAAGTTTGTTGCCCCATCCAGATGATGTCATCGATGGTGTAATCGTCACCAAAAATGATCTCGCGGTCGTTGTCAATATCAATAACTCCTGCCAGCCCCTGCAGGTCTATACCGAAGAAATAGAGAAAAGTGCTGTCCTGCCTGAAAGGATAAGTGTTGGAAGGGTAGTTCATCGGGGCATCGTTATTACCCAATATCAGGATGAGCCCGCTTTTAACAGTTTTTTTTAACTGAAGACGGCGTTGTGAATAGGTTTGCTTGGAGAACATAGTATTATTGCTTTTTTATTTTTTATTCGGGCTGTAAGCCCAATTTAATTCAGTCCAACGTAACGCGCTGGTACAGAGAGAATAATATTTTTTTCGCTCTTTAAGGACATTTTCTATATTACAAAGCAGCAGCTGTAACTCTTTGTCAAAAAAACTTTGCGTATAGGCTTTTTAAAACTGAATATCATATAAATAGTTCGTTAAGCTTTTGTAATGATTTGATTTTTTAATTCGTTGAAACCCGAAGATTGTTTTCGGCAATAATCATATTGTCAGCGTAATGCGATTTAGCTTAAATCTCATATCTAAAAATCTATTTTTGTGTAAAATCACCGTTTTATTTTTTCAGCTCTGCTTCCCAACATCCAAAAAGATACCCCCAATATGGCAAAAAACAAAGCCGGATGCAATGGATCCCAGAGAAAGAGGAAAAACTGAGTGTAGGCATTGACAATTAATGTTACGCCTCCCATCCACTTCCATTGGCTGTTGTTTCGCTTGCGGCCGGCAACCCAAAATCCTGTACTTATAATACCCATTGCCATTCCCCAGGGTAAAAGGGATGCAGCCGGGACAGCTTCCCATGATGACAGAGTATCATGATTTCCGAACAGGGCAAGGCCCCAGAGGGAGATCCAGAAAAACAACCATCCGGTTTGCTCTGATATTTTAGAGAATGATGCAAACGCCCCGGATTTTTTGAATAACATACCTGTGATTAGTGGTATCAATGAGAAGAACACGAAACGAAATGCAATGTTCATGCCCATCCATGAGCCATCCCAATCTCCCTGACGGCTACTTTCAAGTGCCAGCCATAGCATAATCCCCAGCCATCCGATTGCGCTGAAAATGATGGATTTGTAGATGTGTGAGATTGCAAATGCATGAAAAGCGAAAACCAGAATAAGGAATATTTCAGGAAAACCATTGAGATGAAGGATGCTTCCGAAATAATTTAGAGCCCCTCCAAATGAAAGGCTTCCCAGTAAAAGTAAAGTTTCCAGAGAAAGGTTATATCGCCTGGGATGACGGTGTATTCGCCATCCTGCCAGATAAAAAAAGAAGGTCAGAAAGAGTAACAGCAACAATATGGCCAGGTCTGATATTTCGAACAAACGTTCAAAAATTTCCAGTATCCATTTGTCGGCAACCAGGGTGAAAAAGGCCACAATAATGCTCACCACAGCTAACCCCATCAGGTATTCGGCCACTTTTTTCCAGTTGATGGATTTTAGCTCTGTGCTTTCTTTTAACTGCTGGGCCTGTCCTTCATGTAATAGATCCTGACAGTCCCACCAATCGATGAGTTTTGCAGTTGTTTCTTTTTGTTTCCGGCTCAACTTCATTCTGAAATTTTAATGGCAATGGAATATAAATGTAGCGAATTTAATGGATTCCGGATTAAATCCAAATGTTTTCAATCATGTGTTGCCGAAACATTGGTGTCGCATTGTTGGTGCTTTTACTTCCAGCCGCCGGTGGATTATTTCTTTCCAATCCAGTTTTACGTTGGTGGCATAAAAAAGAGACTGCCTTTTGGGACAGCCTCTTTGCATTTTTGGGTAAGTTCGTTTCAATGTCTTAATCAAAGACTGTTGATCTTTTTAACCAGCTTTTCCCGTGATTCTCCTGTCTTTTTTTGAAGTTTTCCAAGGAGCTCCTCCTCTTTTCCTTCAGCATACATGAGATCATCATCCGTGAGATCAGCATATTGCTCTTTAAGTTTTCCTTTAAGAAGATTCCAGTTTCCTTTAATTTCCAACTTGTCCATAATGTTAAAATTTAAGATTAATAAATGAAATCTGATGCTTATTACAATAGTCCGTTAAACTTTTATAATAACCTATGAATTGGTTGTTTGTATCTAAAGGGATTTTTGTGTTAGAATGCAGAAAATTAATTTATAGGATTCTGCTTCTTACATCTAAAAATTTAACGGTTTATGTGTTATTAAAACATCAATGTTTTTGCCTCATAAAAAAAGACTTTGTAAATCTCATGCTTGTTATATTGTTAATGACTTTTGTGTGAACCTGATCAAATCATTTTCTGGTCCTGAGGAAGTATAATAAACTCCCTATAATACCAATAATTGCACTTCCTGTCATTCCCAGCCAGTTATTTCTGTTCATACTAACATCAATAATTCCCAGAAGCCTGAAGTTTTCCGGGTCATTTAATATTCTGTAACTGAATATCACCAAACCAATGATTCCTAATGTCATAAGAATTATACCGGCTTTCCTCATATTTGGGGTATGCTTTTAATGCTCAAATACTTTTCAATACTCCGTTAAACTTTTGCAAGTGCCTAATAATAAATGGTTTGAAAAATAACAATGAATTACTTCAACTCTTTGATAATAAAAACTTTGCGTCTTTGTGTTTAAGCTTTTTTTTTAACGGACTATTGCTTTTAATACTTTGATAATTTCTGCTTTTCTTGAAAGCTGTTGGATTATTTTTTGTTAAAGCCCGGCAACCTTTTACTTTTTTTCTGATATTCCTTGTCTTAAAGGAAATCTGATTCTTGTGTTTTTCACTTCTCTGTTGCTACTACAAAAAAATACCGGTGTACGGTAAATCTTTACATATTACTTCGCTTCATTTTCAATGATGGGTGAAGTGCAATGTTTTTGAGATCGCTCTCTTTCATGGATTACCGAACGCCGTTCATAAATAATGTAACACAACCTTTTCGAAAAGTCAATTCTCAAGAGTAATTTTTAATTGCCCGGCAATATTCTCTTAACTACCTTATACATAAATCAAGCAACCTTCTTTATTTCATAGGATTGCATTCCAAAGTTAATGTATTTCCCTAATAGGAAAATGGCCTCGCTTTTGGGAGAACTGGGCTATTGTTTTAGTAACAGATAATTTATGAACAGTCCAGGTTAAGACAATTTATGAAAACATATTATTGCAATTAGCTTTACCGTGCAAAAAGTCCCAATAACTCTCTTGTTTGGCCTGCAATATCATACAATTCGTCCAGCGTTTTTAGACGCCAGGTCCAGTTTCCTCCTGCCACCGAGGGGCGGTTCATTTGGGCTTCCTGACCTCTTCCTGTGAGATCCTGTACAGGTACCACCACCAGTTTTGCCTGAGATGCCCAGGCCAGGCGGGTAAGAATGCGATGTATGTCTTTACTTTTAACTTTGTTGCCGGTATATAATTTAATTCGTTTTCTGGATGCCTTGTCCAGTTCATATTGATACCATCCCCTTGCCGTATTGTTGTCATGTGTGCCGGTATAAACAACGCTGTTGTAGGTGTGGTTGTGAGGGATGTGTACCGATTCCGGCAATTCATCACCAAAAGCAAATTGCAATACTTTCATGCCGGGCAATTCAAATTCATCACGCAGCTTGTAAACTTCATCATCTATTTCGCCTAAATCTTCAGCAATGAATGGCATATCGGGGAATTCTTTTTTTATTCGGCCGAAAAATTTATTGCCGGGTGCTTTTACCCAAACCCCGTTTTCAGCAGTTTCATCCCGGGCAGGCACCTCCCAGTATGCTTCAAAACCACGAAAATGGTCCAGCCTGACCAGGTCGTAAAGTTCCAGGTTTTTATGAAGACGATCCAGCCACCATTGAAAATCTTCTTTTTCAACTTTTTTCCAGTTGTACACCGGCATGTTCCATAATTGTCCTGTTTCGCTAAAATAGTCGGGGGGTACACCGGCCACCACGCTCATTTTTTTATCGGCATCGAGTTTAAAAAGCTGGGGATGCGACCATACATCTGCATTGTCGTATCCCACGTATATGGGGATATCGCCGATGATGCGAATGCCATGGTGATTGGCATAACGCTTCAGCTCGTGCCATTGCTGAGAGAACAGATATTGACGGTACTTTTCAAGATCCATCTCTTTTTCATATTCTCTGGAATATTTATCAAGTGTTTCTTTATCACGGTCTCTTATTTCCTCAGGCCATTGTGACCAGGTTTTATTCCCGAATTCATGCTTGAACAAAGCGAAAAGAACATAATCATCGAGCCAGTGTTTTTCCTGTTCACAAAAATCATAGAAATTTTGTTTGGCCGGCGCACTGCAGTTAGCGGTAAAGTTTTCATAAGCCTTTTTTGTCAGTTCTTCCCGGATGGATAAGGCTTTTCTGAAATCAGCTTTTTCCGAGAGAGCGCATTCAAAGGACTTCATCTCTTTTTTACTGATGAGAGACTCTTTAAAGAGTTTGTGGGGACTGATAAAAAGAATATTTCCGGCAAAAGCTGAAGGTGGGCTGTATGGCGACCAGCCGCTTTTGTCAATGGTTTGTGTAAATGGGAGTACTTGCCAGTATGAATGCCCCGACTCCTTCAAAAAATCAATGAATCGATAGGCGCCCGGTCCAAAATCGCCGGAGGCAAAACGTCCCGGCAATGATGTGATGTGCATTAGAATACCGGCAGCCCGTGTTTTTCGTCCCGAATCAGCATGTAATAATCCAACCGGTCCGGCATCGAATACTTCCGAAACGGAAATTTCTTTTTTTACGGAATACGGGCGTCCGGAATAGATGTTAACCCAGTCTTCCGGCGAGCCTTCCGGCAAAATGACCCGCGTGTTTCTCCAATCCACTTCTCCGGGGCTGATTCGTTTATTCTGGATCTCAAATAAAGAGATATGCAGAGGTACGATGGTTAAGTGCCAGAGATTCTTATGGTGACGGGCATAGGCTAGCACATGTTTTTTTAGTACTCCTTTTACTTTCAAAGGAATGTATTTCCCCTGGGCAAAGAGGGATGGATTTTCTTTCCGGTACCTGAGCAAGCGGTGGGTCAGCCAGAGTTTGATTTGGCCATTTTCAAGGTTGTGAAGCAGATTGTGGAATAACTTTTTAGGATTGAGCGTATAATGGCTTTTCAGGGTTTTTAATATTGTGTGATGCAACTGAAAGTCCACCGGTTGCCGGTTGTCGGGATCTACAAGTGTTAAATCCCAGAGTTCGGTGCCCTGGTAAATATCAGGAACACCCGGGCAGGTACATTTCAGTGCCAATTGCGATAAACTGTTAAAAATCCCATAGTGGGCTGTTTTATTCCTGAATGTCAGAAAAGAATCTAAAAATGCATGGCC
>JBEPWN010000107.1:0-7884 GCA_041642395.1 Marinilabilia sp.
GGAAATTTCCTGAATGAGGCTGGCTGTTTTTTCAATCTCAGGTGTAAGGTTCAGCAACATTTCTCTGGACTCTTTTGATGAACCGATGGTTTGTTTCGATACTTTGTTGATATCGCTGGCAGCCTGCTGACTTCTTTCAGCCAGCTTACGGACTTCTGCTGCAACAACTGCAAATCCCCGACCTTCGATCCCTGCCCGTGCTGCTTCTACCGCTGCATTTAGGGCCAGAATATTGGTCTGAAATGCAATATCTCCGATGACCGAAATCCGGGAGGTAATCTGCTCAAGATATTCAGCAGCTTTTTCCGAAATTCCATTACTCTCAATCATATCAGCAGCGGCTTTATGTGCAATAGATTCAGTTTGCCTGGCATTGTCTGTATTTTGCTGAATATTGGCATACATTTGCTGCATGGAGGAGGAAACTTCTTCGGCAGCAGAAGCCTGCTCATTTGCCCCTTCGGCCAATTCGGTGGATTCACGGGTCAAACTGGAACTGGCTTCCACCATTTCACGGGTTCCTTCCGAAATATCTGTAATAATAATGCGCAGATTCTTAACCATATTATCAAGAGCTACAGCCAGCCTTCCTACTTCATCTTTGCGATCGGTGTCGAAACGAACCGAAAGATCACCTGCCGAAACCCTTTCGGCAAGACCAATTCCACGTAAAATGGGATTAGCAATAGACCCTGGTAAATATATGGCCAGAGCTAATCCAAGAAGCAATAAAAGAATCAGTGCCACAATAACCAACTGCTGAACATTATCCACAATACGAGCACTCTGGTTGCCCATAGCCTTAATATCCCCCTGACCCATATCTGCGATTTCTTTTACATCCCACATGATACTTTTTGCCAATTCGAAACGGGTCACTTCTGCCAGGCGTGCCTTCTGATATGCGTCTATAAATAATAATGCTGCAGATGAAAAATCGCTTAATGATTGTTCCAGATCGCCCGGCAAATAAATCTGAGACAACTCATTTTGCAAGGCCCCTGCCTGCTCTTTCTCAAAATTCAGGGCAATGGCCTCACGGTTATAATCTTTGGTCTGGACATTACCCCAAATGCCCAGTGCTTTTCCAATAATTTGCTGATAACGGTTGTTACCCCGGTAATCATTGCCGGCTATAGTCAATGCATTTCCACTGATCTGCATTCTTTCACGTTGTTCATCTGCTTTATCCTGAAATTCCTGATACTTTTTATAATCAGATGAATATTGCGACATTTCATTTTTTAAATGCTGAAATGTCTCAATCCGGCCTTCTTCCTGCTCAACATCAATTAAATTATTGAGTGCAACCATCATTTGATCATAATAGCGATCAAAAACAACATGAAAATATGGATTTGAAGTAAAATCATAAGACCGGTTCATCTCAGTGAGTTTTCGCCAATTCTGATCGACAAGACTCGCTTCATTAACTGTGGGGATGTATTTCTCTGACAAGTCTTTTACGCCTTTACCAATATCAAACAGGCTATAAAGTGTAAATCCACCCATTAATAAAGTAAGAAGAAGGACGGTTGTCAGGCTACCCCTGATTTTAGTACTTATTTTTAAATCTCTCCAGTTCATCATTCGTCAGAAATATTAAAATAATTATTTTAGTATAGTATTTTTAATTCAATCGCATTTTTTAAAAGAATGTCAAAAGTTTAAAAAAAATCATTCATATCAAAACAATAAACAAAAAAAAACGTATTATTACCCAAATTATAATAAAACTGTTTACCCTTACTTATATTTCAGTACTTTTGCATCAGACAATTAAAACCATTCCAATGAAACTTTCTAACGCGACAATCAGCATTTTTTCACTGTCTTTTATTTTTATACTCTTTTTAGGGCTTTCGGGTTGCAATAAAAGAGATGAAATTAAGATGGGATTTCTTTACAGCTCGGATGTAACCACTCGTTATAACCTGGAGAGTGGTTTTTTTAAAGAACGGGCTGAAGAATTAGGTGCAAGTGTTATTGTTGATCATGCTAACAACAACGATGCATTACAATATGAAAAAGCTATTGAGATGATGGAAAGTGGCATTGACCTACTTGCCATAATCGCTGTAAATGTTAATACTGCCGAAAACATTGTAAAAGAAGCCAATGCCCGCGATATCCCAGTGTTAAGTTACAACAGACTTATTTCAAACTCCGAACTTGATGTTTATATATCAGGAAATAATGAACAACTGGGAAAAGACATGGTCGGCTATGTTATTGACAATCAGCCACAAGGTAATTATGTGATCCTGAATGGCGATCGTTTCGACCGGAACGCAGTTGAACTAATGAACGCAATTGATGAAACACTAAAGCCGCACATTGAAGCAGAAAGAATAAAAGTATTATACAAAACTTATATTGAAAACTGGAATGGAGATCATGCAGCTTATGAGCTTGAGCAAATTCTCGCAGCACATCCGGAGCCTATAGATGCGGTTATTGCCGCTTTCGATGGTATGGGAGTAGCCTGTATTGATGTGCTAAAAAAATACGGACTGGAAGGAGATGTCATTGTCACCGGACAAGATGCACAATTAGAATCATGCCGCAGGATTGTACAGGGAACCCAACACCTCACCATGTATCATCCCTTAAAAAAAATAGCCTACAGAACAGCTGAAATAGCAATTGACATCGTTAACGGTGTAAAACTCAAGAAAAATTATGACATTACCTATACAAACAATGGTTTAATGGATGTTCCGACTGTTCAAATCAGCTCCATTCCGGTGACCAAAGAAAACATTGATGAAGTACTGATTGAAAGCGGATTTTATAAGCGTTCTGAGATTTACAATTAGTAAGTATCTATCGGGAAATCAGGCACTATACCCATCTCAACATAGGTATTAGAAAACAATACTCCGGCAAACCATCCCTAATGGCTTATTATTTGTTATTGTGAAAAACGATAAGCTTCAATGCTAACTATTTAATAATAAAACCTTTACGTCATTGCCTCTACGTTATTATGTATCTGCATTTAGATTTTTTTAAACGAAATATTGAGAAATCAGAGATGCTCAATCATGATATTTTCCGCCTCAGTTGCAAATTATTGAACTTGAGTAAATGTTTTTCTAAATTAAGAACAGAATGAAATAATTTTGCGCTCAAATTAGAACATGTAAACAAGTGAAAATGGAAACCACAAGCCTAAAAAAGATCACCGCCTTTACAGGCATGATCCTGATGCTCTTCATTTCATGCTCAGGTGATCCATCGAAGGAATCTACTCCCCGAATAGTAAAAACAGAATCGATTCGTTCCCACACCACAACCCTTACCAGGCAATATCCGGGAACAATCCGGGCTTCTTCGGATGTTCGCCTCTCATTTCGTGTAGCTGGCCCTATTAGTAAAGTTTTTGTAACTGAAGGAGAGAATGTTGACAAAGATCAATTACTGGCAAAGATCGATCCCAGGGATTACAAAATTCAGTTACAGGCTACTGAAGCCAGGTACCATGAAGTAAAAGCCGAAGCAGAACGAATTATGGCTCTGCACAAAAAAGGCAAAGTATCAGACAATGAATACGACAAAGCTGTTTCGGGCCTGAAACAAATTACTGCAAAGTATGAGTCTCACAAAAACGCATTGGAAGACACACGTCTTATGGCCCCTTATGCGGGAAATATCAACAAAATATTTTTTGACAGCAACGAAACAGTTGATGCAGGAATGCCGGTGGTATCTTTGACAAATACACAACAATTTGAAATTGTGACTCACATTCCGGCCGCAGAATATTTAAACAAAAATCAATTTGAAAAATTTACGTGTCGTCCATTGGAAAATCCTCAGGATGAATGGCCTTTAGCACTTAAAAATATCGTTTCAGAAGCGAATTTAAACGGGCTTTATCCAATGTATTTCAATCTTAAAAATCCGGATGAGCATCAATTATTATCAGGAATGAGTGTCGAAGTCACCATCACATACAAAACCAGCAATGGTAATCTTTTCATTGTACCATCCACAGCGATATTCAAGGACGAAAAAAATTCCAAAGTCTGGTTACTGGATACCACAACAAATACAGTTCATCATAAACCGGTAAAAATTATTCGCATCAATACATCCGGACAGGCAATTGTTGAAGGCCGGCTTCAGGCAGGTGCAACCGTCATAAGTGCCGGGGTACATTCATTACATCAGGGAGAACAGGTTTCTGAAATGGAAGAACCCTCAAAGAGTAATGTTGGAAACTTATTATAAAAACATTAATTCCGGACTGCAGGCCCTTCTGTCCAGTTCCCGGGTTGCATATTTAACAACATCAAACTAAACTTATTAAATTATTAAATGACTGAATTTGTCTTCAACAATAAAGTGCTGTTTTACTTCTTCCTGATTGTAATTGGTGTGGGAGGCATTTTCTCCTTCCGGTCGATGAGCAAACTGGAAGATCCGGAAATAAAAGTAAAACAAGCACTTGTCGTCACTGTATATCCGGGATCATCAGCCTATGAATCAGAACTAAAAGTAACCGATGTGCTTGAAAAAGCCATTCGCAACATGGGGGATATTAAAAAAATTGAATCCCGTTCTGAAGCCGGATATTCTGAAATTACTGTTGAACTTAACCCAACGGTAAATCCCGGGGAGATAGAACAAAAATGGGACATTCTCAGAAGAAAAGTACACCGGGCATCAAACGATTTGCCAGCCAAAGCACATCCACCGATTGTGGTGGATGATTTCGGTGATGTTTACGGACTGTTTTACGCCATGACATCAGATGGTTTTTCTTATGATGAGATGCATGATTACGGCATGCTTATCAAGCATGAAATAGAAGAGATCCAGGATGTAAAAAGAGTAGAATTGTATGGAAACAGGTCATCCTGCATTAATGTCAGCATTAAACAAAACCGGCTGGCCAACCTGGGTGTTCATCCGTCAGAAATACTCAGCACATTGCAAAGTCAGAATGAAACAGTATATGCCGGATATTATGAAGCCGGTGATGAAAGGATCAGAGTAGATGTTAACGATAATATTGAGGATATAGACGACATTCGCAACCTCATCATTCAGGGACATGAGAATGATCAGCTGAGACTCAGCGATATTGCAGATGTTGAGCACGCCTTGAAAACACCTTACCGGGAAGCCATGCGCTACAATTCAAAACCAGCCATCGGAATTTCCATTTCCATGCAGTCCGGAGGTAATGTTATTTCCCTGGGTGAAGCAGTGGATGAAAAACTATTAAAACTACAACAGAACCGGATACCGGCAGGAATTGACTTCCAAAAAGTATTTTTCCAACCCGAAAAAGTTGAGGATGCCATTACCACATTCATGTTCAATCTTGCACAATCGCTGGCCATTGTCATAGTCATTCTGATGATTACCATGGGTTGGCGAAGTGGAGTCATAATCGGAAGCGGCCTGCTTCTCACTATTCTGGGTTCTTTTGTAATACTGAACCTGTTCAACGGTACCTTACAGCGTGTTTCTCTGGCCTCCCTGATCGTTGCTATGGGTATGCTGGTTGACAATGCCATCGTTATTATTGACGGAATAATAGTTGACCTGCAAAACGGAGTTGAAAAAAAGAAAGCACTTTTGAATACTCCACGCAAAACAGCCTGGCCTCTTTTGGGCGCAACGCTGATCGCCATCTTTGCATTTTTACCGATATTCCTTTCACCCGACACCTCAGGGGAGTATGTTCGTGACCTTTTTATCGTCCTGGCTGTATCTCTATTACTGAGCTGGGTGCTTGCCCTAACCCAGGCTCCAATCATGGCAGAGAGGCGGTTTAAAAGCAATAATAAACATGATCAAAACAATAAGAACCCTCACAATGGGAAAATTTACACATTTCATCGCAGAACACTCAGTTATCTGCTCTATCATAAAACAGCAGCCATTATAGTGGTATCATTACTTCTGGCTGGCAGTGCAATGCTGTTTCCACTTATTCCCCAGACATTTTTTCCGGATCTAAGCTACAACCAGATCTACATTGAATACAATATGCCGGCCGGTACACGCATTGAAAAAATTGATAAAGACCTGGCGAAAATCGAAAAATATCTTCTCAGCCAGGCTGAAGTAACCAGCGTGACAACCAGTATGGGTGGCACTCCCTCACGTTACAATCTTGTGCGCTATATCGCCGAACCATCGATGAGCTATGGAGAATTGATTGTTAACTTCACCGATGCAAAAACATTAAAGCAAAAAATCCCGGAAATTCAGGATTATCTCATTACACATTATCCTCAGGCTTACGCAAGAGTAAATCAATACAACCTGATGTATAAAAAGTTTCCGGTGGAAGTCCTTTTTTCGGGTTCCGATCCTGCAATACTTAAAGAGCTGACGGCAAAAGCATGCAATATTATGAAAAAAGAGCCGGGCGCTTTAATGGTAACCAACAATAATGAACCGGCTTCGAAAGTATTGACCGCACGATATAACCAGTCCATGGCACGTCGCCGGGGACTATCACGCTCAGACGTCGGATTGTCACTGCTGACAGCAACTGACGGTCTTCCGGCAGGAAATATTTATGACGGAACACGATCTATTCCCATTTATGTAAAAAGTACTTCCGAAGACAAAGGCCATGTTGAAGATCTGGAAACATCCCCTGCCTTCGGTATGATTCCTTCTGTAAACATATTGAAACCTGACATTTTAAAAGAAATTATGACAGGGTTAACCCCACTTTCGGAGGTTATGGAATCGGTGGTAGGTGCTGTTCCCATGAGCCATGCAGTGACAGGCATCGAAATAGAATGGGAAGATCCTGTGATTCGGCGACATAACGGACGCCGAGCCATGAAGGCACAATGTAATCCGGCCCGGGGACTAACTGCCGATGATGTGAGAAAAAGCATCATAAAGGACATTGAGGACATTGAGCTTCCTCCCGGCTATGAAATGGAATGGCAAGGCGAGTATCAGGCCAGTGCAGAATCAAAGCAATATTTGTTCATGTACCTTCCATTGGCTATAGTATTGATGATCACGGTGCTGATCGCCCTATTCAATGATATTAAAAAGCCTCTGATCATAATTTTCAGTTTACCACTCGCTATAATAGGAGTTGTTCTTGGTATGCTACTATCAGGCAAAGAGTTTGGATTTGTAGCCATCGTAGGTGCCTTGGGATTAATGGGCATGATGATAAAAAACGGAGTTGTATTACTCGAAGAAGTTGAATACCAAATCAAAAATGGAAAAAAACATTTCACAGCTTTGATGGATGCTTCAACATCAAGATTGCGCCCTGTTATGATGGCTTCATTGACAACCATTCTGGCTATGATCCCGCTTATCAATGATGATATGTTCGGATCGCTTGCTGTTACAATGATGTCAGGTTTATTTGTAGGCTCCATCATTACGCTTATGATGATGCCCATTCTATATGCCATATTTAATAATATCATTCATCCCGGAAGCAAAAAAGCAAAGAAATATCAAAATATTTAATCTAATGAAACTCAATATTACCATATATCTGCTGTTGTTTATTATTTCCGGTTTTACAGTTCAGGCACAGGTACAGCTTGATCGTAATAAATGCCGAGAAATGGCTCTGGAATATTCGCGCCAGATAAAACAGTCTGAAAACCAAAAAGAACAGGCCCGTTTAAGCAAAAAAATTGCAAGGGCAGGATATTTTCCGGGTATCAGTGCATCAGGACAATATTTTTACAAACCTGATGACTTGGAATACTCTATTGATGGTGGTCCACTGCCAACATATATTCCTGACGAACAAGGTGAATTACAACCCAATATAAAGGAAAATCCGGTGACAGGGGAACCAATCACAGGACCCGATGGCAATCCCGTATTTAATATGTATGCCATGATGCCTGATGTAAATTTAAATTTAGG
>JBEPWN010000108.1:0-7822 GCA_041642395.1 Marinilabilia sp.
AGGGCAGAGCGGCAATGCCGCTCTGCCCTCTTCCAACCTCTTCCATATAAAAAGTGAGAGGGTGTCATTGCGATCCCGATGAGGGACGATATCGGGAGAAGCAATCTTTTAATACAGGGTAGATCGTTTTCTTTTCTACCAATGAAGAAATTTTGAAACAAAGGAATTATCAACGCAAATGTAAACTACAGCTTTAAAATATTGTAATAGGCTATAAGTAAATTATTTTAGATTAATGAGATTAAAGTATTAAGAGGTTGTTTTTCAATCCCGAATTCTTCGGGACAATTCATCTATCATCTAGAAACTAACGATCTGTTGTTGTAATGTGAATAAAGAAAAAACGGACTTTATTGACAAATCTTAATCCTTGTTTGTCAACAAAATCCGTATTTCTCTTGCCCGGTACGTGTCAGGCGAATCCATATTCCAGTTGAGGATATGGGCAAACACGCAATTGCTTCATTAGGCCTCCAGCGATGCATCGAGGGTGATCGTAACACCCTGCTTCAATGCTTTGGAAACCGGACAGTTTTCTTTTGCCTCATTAGCTATTTTTTGGAATTGGTCATTTTCAATTCCTTTAATCTTTCCTTTGGTGGTCAGATGAATTTTGGTAATGCTGAAACCTGCATCTCCTTTTTCTATGGAGGCCTCAGCTTTGGTTTCCACCTGCTGAGGGTCAAAACCCTCCTCGGCCAGGGCATGTGCAAAAGCCATTGAAAAACAACCGGCGTGAGCTGCCGCGATCAATTCTTCGGGGCTGGTACCTGTGCCTCCTTCAAAGCGTGATTTTGCTGAAAAGGATCCCTTCCAGGCACCTTCACCAACATTCATAGTCCCGTTTCCTGTCTGTAATTTGCCGTTCCAAACGGCTGATGATTTGTGTGTAGCCATAATGTTAATTTTTTAGATTAAACTTTATTTCCAGCTCGCTATACTTTTGTAATAAATTGTTAGTCAATTGATAAAGCGCAATAAAGTTGTGCTTTTATAGTATACAATTTACCTGGTAACTAACATCCAATCCCGAATGGAGGTACTAACGATCTATTGTTATTTTCAACAAATTAGACATTGAAATGTTGTAACTTTATTTTCTTTAACCGGACACCAGTTTCTTAAATATTAATCAGACATTATTCCGATGAAGAATACCGGTTATCTTATTGTAAACAGCATTACACTTCTTTTTGCATTAGTAATGAATTATCTTTCGGGTACTGCTGCTTTTGGGAGTAAAACCGTGGGCGAGGTAAGTGCCAGGTATGAAACACTTCTTACCCCTGCCGGGTATGCTTTCGCTATTTGGGGTTTGATATATCTTTTGCTCATTGCATTTGTGATACATCAATGGGTGGCATGGATGCGTTTGGGGGAAGATCGTGAATTGAAGCAAACCGGCTTCTGGTTTGCCATTGCCAATATAGGTAATGGCATCTGGATTTATGCGTGGCTGAATATGCACATTGGTGCATCGCTGTTGATAATATTTATTTTACTGCTATCGCTCACGATGCTGACTAAGAGACTGCGTCTGGAACTGTGGGATGCTCCCTTACGCATTATCGTTTTTGTGTGGTGGCCAATAACCATCTATCTGGGATGGATTATCGTTGCTGCCGTTGCTAATGTATCTGTATTTCTGGTGAGTATAGGATGGAAAGGAGGATTTTTGTCGGAAGTAACCTGGGCCATCATTATGACAGGCATTGCAACCATCATTTATCTGTTATTGATTTACTACAGGAATATGAGAGAAGCTGCCTTTGTGGGAATATGGGCTTTGATTGCCATTGCTGTAAGATATTGGAATATTCATCCGGAAGTTGCCTGGGCAGCCATTATAGATTCAGCTATTTTGTTTTTCCTGGCAGGTTATCATGCCTATAAAAACAGGGAGACTTTGCCTTTTACAAGGGATCTCAAATAATAACCATTTGGGGTTTCAGGTCAAAGTGCATTGAAGCAGGTGCTTATGGTCTATTGTTTACCGGTTATTCCATCTTCTGCCCCGGCCTTGCTGGCGTCCCTGTCCTCTTCCGAAACCTGGTCCCCGGCCTTTGCGGAAACGGTGAATATCAGATAGTACTTCATTGAATTTCTCACGCTGGGCCGGGGTACACAACTCTTTGATCTGAACGAAATGATCTGTGGTGGCTTTTTTAAGCGTATGTTGTATTTCGCCTGTGCGTGCGGCCATAGAATCAAGTTCTTCCTGGTCGGGGTTCTCACTTTTTATTTCTTCTAAAATAGCCAGATCAATGCTGTCGAGTTGTTGCGTATACCGATGCATATTTTGGCGGTATCGGCTTTCAATTTTATGAAATTCGTTGGTTTGACTGGCTGACAGGTCCAGAACATTTACCATTTGACGGAATCCCGGCCCGGGGGATTGATTAAATGAATCAGAGGTTACCGGGATACGTTCCGGATCAATCATTTGCACATTTTGTTGTTGCGGATATGAAAACCACATATATAGTCCCCATCCGGCAGCAAATGCCAGAACCATTATTGCAATGATCAGTATGATTGATTTTTTACTCATATTGGTACGAATTAAGCCAAATTTCTTCTAATTGTGAAGCCGGATTGTTATCAAAGTAATACTCAGAAGCAATGATTGCTGTGGCATCGCTTTCCGGGGGATGGCTGTAAAGAATGCTTGCTGATGCAAATCCCAGAATTATCAGTGCTGCTGACATTACAGAAACCAGAGCCGGTTTAACAAACCATGGCTTTTGTTGGGGTTGATTGATCCGTGCCAGGATCCGGGTGGTTATGAACGGTGAGACTTTTGCTGATTTTTCTTCATCAATAAAATGCATCAGCATCAGGTCTTTTTCATAAACTTCCCGGCATGCAACGCATGTGGATATATGTTGTCGCATGTCTTCCGGAATTTTTTCCGGATCAGTCAGTTCTGCTAACTTATTATTGAAATCTGTACATTTCATGGGATTGCTGTTATTTGTCATCGCGACAATTCATGTTGTAAATTTTTCCGGGCCCGGAAAACAAGACTCTCAGCTGCTTTTTGTGTAATTTTTAGGATCGTTGCTACTTCTTTCATGCTTAGTTCCTGATAATAAAACAGGACAAACGCTTTTTTTTGTTTCGTTTTCAGTTTGTTAATCGCCCTTTGGATCTCTTCTTTTTGTTCACTTCGCACGATTTTGTTTTCGGCATTGCTGTCTTCATATGTTGATTCATTGATTTCATCGTTGATGACCACAAAAGTTCGTATTTTGTTTTTGCGCAATTTATTAATGGCTTTGTTTACCGAAATGCGATAAAGCCATGTGGAAAAAGCCGACCGTTCGTCAAAAGAGCCAAGTGCTTTCCATGCTTTTACAAATATGTCCTGGGTTAAATCCTCAGCATCATCTGTATTGTGAAGAAAGCCCATACTGGTTTGAAATACTTTTTGACGGTATCTTTCCACCAGTATTGAGAAGGCTTCTGTGTGGCCCTGCGTTGCTTGTTTTGCCAGTTCAATGTCTGTGGGGGACGAATCCATGCAATAAATGTACGATTTTTATATTATTGGTACATGCGCTGTATTATGCGCATGCACCAAAACAGACGCAATATATTGCGTCTCTACTGACCGGATCCGCCGCCACTGCCGTCCCGTAATTGTTGACGGCCTGTGCCATTTTCAATGTTGTCGCAGGTTCCGTTGTTGTTGCTGTCAACAAAATTACCGGCTCCGCCACCACGACCCTGGCGCATGCCCTGCTTGTTTCCGCGACCCAGACCTTTTCCGTTTGCACGTCCCTGGCCGTTTCCATTTCCGGGACCCAGTCCTTTGCCAGGACGTTTTCCATCGTAATTGTCGCAAACGCCGTCACCGTCAGCATCAACAAAACCGGATCGTACGTTTTGCGTGGTTTGCTGCTTTTCGGTGGTTTTTGTGTCTTCGCTGTTTTGAGCCTCGACGTTGTTGGCTGCAAATGCCATTCCAGCAACCAAAGCGAATGTAAATACCAATCGTTTCATAATACTTCTGTTTTAATTGTTTTCATCCTTTTGACACATCACAAATACAAATCATTCGTTTTTTTGAAAAAAAATATTTGAATTGTGGATAAAGATGTCCATATTTGCAAACAGAACATTTATCGAATGAAACAAATCTTCGAAAATATTATTCACCCGGTTGCCGTTAACACTACGTGTTGCGCGACTTCTATCACTACCACAATGGGTATGATGATGGGACGAATGTCTATGGCATAAGTCTTATTGGCGTATCATATCTGTATCTTTTCAGTCATTTCCGATCATATTAATTACAAATAAATCAGATAACGGTGCGTCAATGCAACCGAAAGGATTGTTTATTGTTTTTTTATTAATCCATAAATATTAAACACTATGTCTGATTTAAAATTTGAAACCCTGCAGCTTCATGCAGGACAGGAAGTGGATCCAACCACCAATTCGCGGGCAGTGCCTGTTTATCAAACCACTTCGTATGTGTTCAATGACTCTGAGCACGCAGCCAATCTTTTCGGGCTTAAGGAATTTGGCAACATCTATACCCGAATTATGAATCCTACCACCGATGTTTTTGAGAAGCGGGTTGCTGCTCTTGAGGGCGGTGTGGCGTCTGTGGCAGTAGCTTCGGGACAGGCTGCACAATTTATTGCACTGACGAATTTTCTGGAAGCCGGAGACAATTTTGTTTCTACGTCCAATCTTTATGGAGGAACTTACAATCAGTTTAAAGTTCAGTTTAAACGATTCGGGATTAAGGTGAAATTTGTGGGAACCGATGATCCGAAGGATTATGAAGCGGCTATTGATGAAAATACCAAAGCCATATATGTTGAAACCATTGGTAATCCGAAGTTCAATATTCCTGACTTTGAAAAGCTGGGCGAAGTTGCTGCCAAACACGGGATTCCTTTTATTGTTGACAATACCTTCGGAGCGGGCGGCTATTTGTTCCGGCCACTGGAGCATGGTGCTAATGTGGTTGTAGAATCGGCAACCAAATGGATTGGCGGTCATGGAACCTCAATAGGTGGGATTATTGTTGATGGCGGAAATTTTAACTGGGGCAATGGAAAATTCCCGTCATTTACGGAGCCTTCTGAAAGTTATCATGGTCTGAAATTCTGGGAAGTTTTTGGTGCTGACGGACCGTTTGGGAATATTGCGTTTGCCATTCGCGCCCGAGTGGAGGGACTTCGTGATTTTGGTCCTGCGTTGAGTCCTTTCAACTCTTTCCTGTTGCTTCAGGGATTGGAAACTTTGTCTTTGCGGCTTGATCGCACTGTGCAAAATGCACTTGCTCTTGCTCAATGGCTTGAAAAGCACCCCCAGGTGGAGTATGTCAATTATCCGGGACTGGAATCAAGTCCGTACAACCAGTTGGCAAAAAAATACCTGAAACGCGGTTTCGGCGGAGTATTTATGTTCAAGATCAAAGGGCCTGAAGGTACTGCTGACAAATTTATTAATAATTTGTCGCTGGTGAGTCATCTGGCTAATGTTGGAGATGCCAAAACACTTATCATTCATCCAAGCTCTACAACTCATGAACAACTTTCGCCTGACGAACAAAAAGCCTCAGGGGTGGAACCGGGCCTTTTGCGAATATCAGCAGGGATTGAGCATATTGATGATATTAAAGCCGATTTGTCTGCTGCATTTGAAAAGATAGGAAAATAAGTTCCTATCTTTGATTTTCACTTATTCACTTCCGCAAAACCTTTTTTAAATGTCACGTCAAAAATTAAACATTGGATTATTTGGATTTGGCGTTGTGGGGCAGGGGCTTTATGATGTACTTGAAAAAAGCCCCGCCCATGATTCCAAAATAAGCAGGATTTGTGTTAAAAACCGGATGAAACGTTCACTTCCTGAGGACAGATTTTGTTACGATCCGGATGACATCTTAGAAGATGAAAGCATCAATACCGTTGTTGAACTGATCGACAATTCTGATGAAGCATATTTTATTGTGAAAAAGGCACTTCAGAAAGGGAAAAATGTGGTTTCGGCCAACAAAAAGATGATTGCTGAAAATCTGGCCGAACTTGTTTCTCTTTCCAAAGAGAAAGAAGTTTCATTTTTATATGAAGCCTCTGCCTGTGGCAGTATTCCGGTGATTCGGAGTCTTGAGGAGTATTACGACAACGATTTATTGCTCTCGGTTACCGGTATTCTTAACGGTTCGTCGAATTATATTCTCACCAAAATATTCGACAATAACGAAAGCTATGCCGATGCATTAAAAGAAGCCCAGGATCTGGGTTTTGCAGAATCAAATCCATCCTTCGACGTTGACGGGTTTGACTCTTTGTTTAAGCTGATCATTATTACGATGCACAGCTTTGGAGTTGTGGTGTTGCCTGATGACGTGCTCAATTATGGGATCTCGAATATATCGGATTTTGACATTAATTATGCCCGCGAAAAAGGCTATAAAATAAAATTGGTTGGTCAGGTGGAGCGTCTGAGGGATAAGCAAATAGCTCTTTTTGTTTTACCTCGTTTCGTCACACGCGATAAATATATTTTTGGTGTTGATGATGAATTTAACGGTGTCGTGATTAAAGGCGTTGCTTACGACAAGCAATTTATGTTCGGGAAGGGAGCAGGTGGGCAACCCACCGGATCGGCAGTGCTTTCCGATATTACTGCCCTGGGGCATTTTTATCGTTACGAATATAAAAAAGCCAACTATTTTGAGGGTTTCAAATATTTCAGGGAAGGGGCCATTGAAATTTATTTGCGTTACAGCAATCCTGATGTTCTTAAGTATTTCGATTTCAAATCGGTCTCGGAGGAATATCATGGACCCAAATACCATTATAAAATTGGATTTATACGTCTCGATAAATTGATTGATATAAAAGAAAAACTGCGAACTCTGGATATATTTCTGGCGGCCACAGGTAAGGCATTGAATTATTGATTTGTGCGGGGTGCAGGGTTAGTATGTGTTTCTATCGTTTTATTTTACTGACTGCATAAGGTGCGAAATAAATAATGTGACTTTCCGGGAAAGTAAAATGGCTATAATGGGTATCAATTTTGATATTCATTATAGCCATTTTTGGTTTATGCTAATAAAGATGGATGCAATGCTTCTCCATTACCCCACCGCAAACCCAATTGTTAATACAGAAATTTTTATGTTGGGTACTTTTGATAATGCCTGACACAGTGCTTCAATAGTGGCACCTGTGGTTACAATGTCATCGATTATGAGGATATGTTTGTTTTCGAGTTGTGCAGGATGAATCACATTAAAGATACCCTCTACATTTTCCCAGCGTTCGTAACGGCTGCGTCGGGTTTGTGTGTCGGAGTGAATGGTGCGTATTACGGTGTCATGATATACCGGTAATTCGGTAATGGTTTTTATTCCTTCGCAGATGAGAGTTGCCTGGTTGAAACCGCGTATTTTTTGTTTGGCCGGATGAAGAGGAACCGGAATCAGCAGATCTATGGATTCAAGAATCGGTGAATCTTTAAGAAGTTTTGCGGCAATAGACCCCAGATGTATTCCTGCTTCCTTGCTACGTTTGTATTTTAGATGGTGTATGAGTGATTGCAGAAGTTCTGCTTTTCTGTAAAAAAACACGGAAGTGGCGAACTCAAGCTTTGCCCTGCCCCAAAATATTTGTGCCACCGGGTTTATGGCTGATGTCTCAAAATAGGTACGTGGTAAATCCGATTCACATGCGCGGCAAAGCAGTTGTTGCGATGTATTTAATACTTCACCGCAGCCTTTGCAAATGACTGGAAAAAGCAGTGCCGACAGACCTGAAATGTATTTTTTGAAGGGTGAGGGCATTTG
>JBEPWN010000109.1:0-7790 GCA_041642395.1 Marinilabilia sp.
GCAAGAACAGGAGCTTCCAGAATATTGATAAGCATATATTGGCGATCCTTCAGCTTTGACAGTCCATCACGCAAGGTATATATCCAAAATTGCTTCCGCCTGTTGGGAATATTGTAAAGATTGTCAGGCAATAGCTCTTTCCGGTCGATCCGTCGTTTTACCTTCCATTGAAATTTGCTTTCAAAATTTTCAAGGTAGTAGCGATACCACTCCTCGGGTTTCACCTTTCTCTTGCGGATAAGTTTTCCGTAAGGATTCACCATTCGTGCTTCTACAATGCGCAAAACCTGTTCGGACTTGACATTTCCACATACGTAACATTCGCGTTCCTCAGGATTTACATACCTGGCCATTTTTTTGAAATAGACAATGGCATCCATCGGATTTCCGTTAAAAATAATGTATCCGCCGGTATCAATAATCAACAGCTTATCCAGCATTTTGTAAAGATCCGATGATGGCTGATGGATGTTGATGATGACCATTTTTCCTTTAAGCACCTGCCGTTTAAGCAACGACATAACTTTCTCGGAATCCATAGATGATAGCCCTGATGTCGGTTCATCCACAAAAAGCACGGAAGGCTCACGTATAAGCTCAAGAGCAATATTTAGACGTTTCCGCTGCCCACCGCTAAGAATTTTATTCAGTGGACTGCCCACCACAAGATTACGCGCCTCCACAAGATCAAAATCCTGCAAAGCGTTATCAACCCGTCTTAAGATTTCGTCGTTACTCTGGTCACTAAAACACAATCTGGCATTGAAGTAGAGATTCTCGAAAACAGAGAGCTCCTCTTTCAGCAAATCATCCTGAGGCACATACCCAATTACTCCTTCAAGACTTTCCCTGTCGAGATGCAGGTCGCGCCCGTTAACAGTAATCTTTCCGTTGCTCAATTTGTAGTTGCCATTAAGCACATTCAGCAGCGTTGATTTACCTGTGCCACTGCCGCCCATTATCCCAACCAACTGACCTGACCGCCCGGTAAAACTAAACCGGTGGATACCGATCTGGTTATTATTGAATTTGTAAGTGACATCGACTGCCCTGTAGATGATACGGGCTTTATCAATACGATGAATAAACATTTCTGCAACCCGACCATAATAGACCGGAGGCATACGGGATGTTTTAATCACAGCTCCTACAGCCAGAGCATACGCACGGTTTTGTTCTACTTTATGTCCATTGAGATAGAGGTTGCGGTCGCCCGAATACCGAAAAATAAAAGTTTTTGTACTCCTCACTCTCAGCACCCATACCACAACCTGCTGCTTGGAATTGTAAATGTGTTTAATCTTGGGATCCGGAGCTTCTTTATCCCCGCTTATGTATAGCAAAGAACCTTTATCGGTGACTTCCGGCGGGGAATCCAGAATGAAAGTCTTAAGATTATCATAATCGAGGGAATCAATTTTAAGATTTTCAGCTAAAAGATCAACAAAATAGTGTTCTTCTTCGCTAATTGTCTCCTCTTTTTTCAAAAAATCGAGCAATTGAACAAACAAAATGATTTTTGGCTCCTGTTCGAGTTCCTGGTTTATCTGGTTGCATATATTCAGGATTCGCGTCTGATTATCCGACGATTGTTTCTCAATCAATTCCTGATTATTGCTATAAATATGAGCGTGATACCGATTCAGAAAATTGTCAAATTTCTCCAGATATTGGTGGACATATTCAGTATTGAAATGCCTGCCAAGAAAATCCTCAACCAAAAAACGCGCCCTTCCCGTTTTACTCTCTGTTTTGAGATCGGTAAGCAATGCAAAAAGTTTCATCAACGACTCAAGAAGAGCTTCACTCATTGTTTGTTCCATGGCATGCACGGGTTTCTGATAACTGGCATTTTAAGCCATTAATTATAAATGTGAAGATACAAAAAAAACGGGTTCTGCTTCAGCCTTTCATCCATTGAATAAAAACTTTCACATTTTCCTGACATTGCAGGTACACAACATTCCGAGCGGCGTCCAAGAAAGAAAAAGCCATCCAAAACAAGTTCGGATGGCTTTGATAAGATCTTTTTTATGCCGGAATCACTATTCCACAAAATCTTCTCTTAAGACAGTGACCTCTTCAATAATTTGATTCATTTGATCTTCGGAAATGGCATTTTCTTCAACCATATTATAAATCTTGGACAGGGGCTCCAATTGACTCATAACTTCCTTCACAGCAGGATCATCATCATGTACTTTCATCAACCCAATCAACTTATTCAAAGATGATTTCTGGTCCATTACAATCTTAACCATTTCCTTATTCTGATAAGTATCTTCTGATATATTGGTTGTAATGTATAGAGCTTCAACCCAGCTGCCTGAAAGCACAAGCATGCTTACAGAGCCCCGGCCATTAACATTCAGATAATCGTACGTATCATAAAAAATATTGGTAATAATTTCGACTAGTTTGTCCTTGTCGTCCTCATTCTTTTCGATCTGTTCAAATATATCTGAAGGCAAAGCTCCTGAAATATTCAAAGCATCAACCAGCTTCTTACATGCCTCCAGATAACTCATTATCTGCTGCTTTTGATTGTATGTACTGGCATAACTAAGATCGGCTCCATAGACCCCAAGATTGAGGGCCTGCTTTTTTTCCGTTAAGTATTTGTCGACATTTTCGGGAGCATTGGACAAAGTCAGAATATACGAAGCACCAATACGGTTGAGCATTTCAGTCACCTCAAATGTTGTTGGTAACGGATATACAAATTCACGAACATCCTGCTCAATGTCTTCTTTCTCTATTTTTTGAGCGGTTGCAGATTCTGTATCACTGCTGTTGCTCTCTTTTTTTTGTCCCGACTGACAGGCAGAAAGAACCAGTGCCACTAACAACACAATGGTAACAACTGGTTGGTTAAGCAAATTTCTCATAGTTAATCAGCTTTATTTGTTTCCACAAATATAAATGATTAATGTGAAAAATGAACAGACCATTACTTAATAGATTTTTAGATTTTTAGATGTAAGATGCCGAAATGCTTTCATCATGCTAAAAGCCAGCCACTTAACGCATTGAATGTTTTAATTTAAACAACTGGCTGAGAATCTTTAACAAAAGTTTAACTGACTATTTATGAAGAAAATTTTCATGCGTGTGCATTTTTTTTTATTCCCCAAACTTAATGTCCCTCACCATCAGTTGCAATGGCAAATGTTCATCGTAGATACTTTCCTCAATGGTATAGCAAATGTCGAAGGGCTGCGATTCTTTAATTTTTTTAAGCAAGTGCCCCTTTCCAAAGGCAATGGCTTTAATTATTTTGGAAGAAGTACTTTCTATCAACTCCAATTTTAAATGCTCTTTATCCTTTCCTACAATCTTGCTGGTTCCAAAATCATAAACGTTGCGGGTAACAAAAACAGGCTTCAAATTACCCGGACCATATGGGCGAAACCGCTTTAATTTTTCAAAGAATTTGACGTTGATATCAACCAGACCAATTTCAACATCCACTTCAATTTGCGGCTCCATTTGCTCTGGACTAATGGTTTGAGAAACATATTTTTCGAATTTGTCAGAAAAAGCCTGCATATTTTCAGGCTTCAAAGTGAGTCCGGCGGCATAGGTATGCCCTCCGAAATTCTCAAGCAAATCTTTGCAGGCCTCTATGGCTTTATACAGATCATAACCATCTACCGACCGGGCTGAACCGGTAATTAATCCTTTCGATTCGGTCAATACTACAGTCGGCCGGTAATATGATTCAGTTAATCGTGAGGCCACAATCCCGATGACGCCTTTGTGCCAGGCAGGTTGATAAAGAACAGTTGTTTTACGGTTCTTTTGAGAATCATCCGAGGCAATCAGATGAAGCGCTTCAGATGTAACGTTCCTATCCAGATCTTTGCGGGTTTCATTACACACATTGATCGATTGACTCATCCCGGAAGCCTTATTTTCATCATTGCTCACCAAAAGTGCAACGGTATCATTTCCTGACTCTATACGTCCTGCTGCATTAATGCGGGGTCCGAGCTTAAAAATAATATCACTGATGCCCATTTCCCTGCCACGCATCCCCGAAACCTTGATAATACTTTTGAGACCGGTGCCGGGATCTTCATTCAGTTTTCTGAGTCCCATATCAGCAAGAATCCGGTTCTCGCCAACAATGGTCACTACATCCGAAGCAATACTGACGGCGACCAGATCCAGATATTTATAGAGCCTATCAAGGGGAATACCCTTTTTCAGGCAAAAAGCTTGTAAAAGCTTAAATCCGACTCCGCAACCCGAAAGATTTTTCTCGGGATATTGGCAATCCCTACGCTTGGGATCCAGACATGCAGTTGCCTCCGGCAAGTAATCGCCAGGCTTGTGATGATCACAAATAATAAAATCAACGCCCTTGCTTCGGGCATATTTTATCTTTTCGATGGCTTTGATGCCGCAATCGAGTGCCACTATCAACGAATAGTTTTTTTCTGAAGCAAAATCTATTCCCTTATATGAAATACCGTATCCTTCATCGTTGCGATCAGGAATATAATAACTAATATTTGGATGAAATTCCTTTAGAAATGAATAAACCAATGCAACACTGGTAGTTCCATCCACATCATAATCACCATAAACCAATATATTCTCGTTTTGACAGATGGCATTGATAATTCGCTGAACTGCCACATCCATATCTTTCATCAGGAAAGGGTCATGAAGATCTTCCAATCTGGGATTAAAGAAAGTGCGGGCGTGGTCGTGGTTTTTCACACCCCTGAGAGCCAGAAGCCGGCCCATAACCGGCCCTATATCATCGTAAGCAGACAAGTCAGCTTCAATTTCCGCATCAGGATTATTTTTTATTCTCCATCTTTTTTCCATTTCTACACACAACCAATTCTATAGAGATTAATCAGAGTCTGATTTTAAGATATGCCGGGATTAATTCTGCCAAAACTGCATTTCCCGGTAATCCAAAGGACATTAAAGTACAATCAAGAATCATACCTTATTCTAGATCATTAAATTTTTAGATATTAGACGAATTGTATCATATTGAAAAACAATTTTTTTAAATTTCTATTAAAAACAATAGATCGTTAGATTTTTAAATATAAGTTTTTTTATATATAAACACCTGATTCAAAAGTTGTATAAAAGTTTAACGGACTATTGTGACATATCCTTTTTAAACAAATTTTAAATCAAAAATATTTTGCAAATTTTCTTTTAATTTGGTTTTAACAACGCTCATATCAATTTCATCATTCAGTTCTTTAGCCATGGAAGTCACCTCTTTATCAACAAAACCACACGGGTTAATGTGGTTAAAGTATTCGAGACTGGTATTTACATTAAGAGCAAACCCATGCATAGATACATAACGACTGGCCCTTACTCCTATTGCGCATATTTTTCGGGCATGCGGTGTTTTAGTGTCGAGCCATACGCCGGTTGCTCCATCGAGCCGCTCACCATGAAGCCCGAACTGCTCCAAAGTTTTTATAATCGATTCTTCCAGCTTGTAAATATAATCCCTTAGCCCCAGTTTCATTCGTTCCAGATCGAAAATAGGATATCCCACCATCTGACCGGGACCGTGATATGTTATATCGCCTCCCCGATTGATCTTATAAAAAGTGGCATTGATCTTTTTTAAAAAATCATCCTGGATCAAAAGATTATTGGCCTGACCACTTTTCCCAAGCGTATAAACATGGGGATGCTCACAAAACAGAAGATGATGCTCAACAGGACGGGATTGATCAGGATTATTACGATTATACAATTTATTATCGACAATGCGATTGAACTGTTCCTCCTGATAATCCCAGGCTTTCTTGTAGTCAATTTCACCCAGATCTTCAAAAATAGTAGCAGCTTGTTTCATTTTCCTTCAGGCATTAATATGTTTTTCGGCATGATAAGATGAGCGCACCAGAGGACTACTTTCCACAAATTTAAATCCTTTCTTCAGTCCTTCATTTCTGTAAATAGCAAATTGCTCAGGAGTAACATATTCGGATACTTCCAGGTGATTGGGAGTTGGTTGTAAATATTGACCAATTGTCAGTACTCTGACCCCTGCCTCCTTCAGATCATCCATGGTTTCGAAAACTTCTTCCGGAGTTTCCCCCAGACCTACCATAATTCCTGATTTAGGAACAACATTGGTGGAGGCAATATAACGCAACACTTTTAAGCTCAGATCATATTTTGCTTTACTCCTGATTTGCGGTGTGAGTCGTCGGACGGTTTCTAAGTTATGACTTACAACCTCCGGGCCTGCTTCAATAACCTGCAAAATAAGATGTTTCAGTCCGTTAAAATCAGGAATCAGAACTTCCTGTGTAATATCAGGATTAAGATCTTTGACTTTACGAATGGTTTCGGCCCAAATTCCTGCACCACCGTCCTCGAGGTCATCGCGATCAACAGAAGTGATCACCGCATGTTTCAGCTTCATAATCTGAATAGACCTGGCAATGCGTATCGGCTCATTTAAATCAACAGCATCAGGCTTCCCTGTTTTTACATTACAAAATTTACAGGACCGGGTACAAATATCACCCAGAATCATAAAAGTGGCGGTTCCGTTTCCCCAGCATTCAGCAGCGTTGGGACACTTACCGCTGGTACATATGGTATGCAGCTTATGATCCCGGATGGTTTTATTCATCCAGTTATACTCACCCGTATTGGGCAATTGTATTTTAAGCCAGTCCGGCTTCTTTTTACGGTTAATTATATTGTTATTCATGATTAAATAAATTTATCCAAACCCCACAGATTGCTCAATTATCTGTCAGAAGTGCAATGTTAAGTAAAATGAATTTAAATAACAATGATACCCGGGAATTGGTTTTTACAGGTAATCATTATCTTTGTGCTCTTATTATTTAAAAGAAGACAATTAACATGAGCCAACTGGAACTGAGCGAACAGGAAATAATCAGACGGGAAAGCCTGAAAGAACTGGAAAAATTAGGTATCAATCCATTTCCGGCAGAAGAATTCCCGGTCACACATTATTCGGAAGATATCCTAAAAGGATTTGAAGAAAATCCTGATGGATATAAAGAGGTCAGCCTCGCTGGTCGTATTATGGGCCGGCGCATCATGGGGAATGCCTCATTTGCCGAACTTAAGGACAAGCAGGGACGCATTCAGATATATGTCCGCCGTGATGATCTTTGTCCGGGTGAAGACAAAACACTTTACAATACTGTTTTCAAAAAATTACTCGATATAGGCGATATCATCGGGATCAAAGGATTTGTATTTAAAACAAAGATGGGAGAAATTTCGATTCATATCACTTCCCTCACGGTATTGGCCAAGTCGCTTCGTCCGCTTCCTGTCGTAAAAGAAAAGGACGGAAAAATATATGATGCATTTACGGATCCTGAGCACAGGTACAGACAGCGCTATGTTGACCTGATTGTGAACGACCAGGTGCGTGATACATTTCGTAAACGCACAAAACTGATCAACTCCATGCGTGAATTTTTTAATGCACGTGACTATCTTGAAGTTGAAACCCCAATACTTCAATCCATTCCGGGAGGAGCTGCTGCACGTCCGTTTGTGACCCATCATAACACGCTTGACATGCCTCTTTACCTGCGCATCGCCAATGAACTCTATTTGAAAAGATTGATTGTTGGAGGATTTGAAGGAGTCTATGAATTTGGAAAAGATTTCAGGAATGAGGGAATGGATCGCACACACAATCCCGAATTTACAGTGATGGAAATTTATGTGGCCTACAAAGACTACAAGTGGATGATGAATTTCACTGAGGAGATGATAGAAAAAGTAGCGATGGATAT
>JBEPWN010000110.1:0-7790 GCA_041642395.1 Marinilabilia sp.
TGGAATAACTCACAAATACATCATGTGCCATAAAAACTTTAAGTTTCTCAAATACTGAAGATTAAGGATACAATTTATTATCTTTAATGATATCAAATCTTTCATAACTAACCACACCCTGTTCCTTCCCAAGTGATGTGGGTTTGTTCGTTCCTGGTTGGCGGTTGCCTGCGTGAACCCAGGCTAATGGAAGTCCCCTCTCCCTGGCTGATGCAACAATCTCTGCAGTACCACCCTCTCCCTGTGCTTCCTGGCCATCCCAAATTGCGACCAAAACATCACACCGATCAAGGATATGTTTTCCTGCATTCACATATGCATTAGCTTGAGTTTCGTCATCATTCAACTCAATCAATTGATGCGCCGTTTCAAGGAGATTCATTAATTCCACTTTTGAAACAATAGAACCAAAATCTTTCATATAATCGCTCAATTTCATGGGCAATACTGCAACCAATTGCGTATCTTCTCGCATTGCCTGCGCTCGATAAACGACAAGGCTGTCCGCTCCTTCAGCAAGCGCAGAAAACATGATAAAGGGTGTACCATAAGCTTCCTCAATCATTTTCAGGGCTTTGTCAACACCTCTTATAATTCTTCCTGTTTCCTTAAGAAACCGATGCCCTGTTACACCTATCCTCACCAAATCATCAAATCCTTTCACTACTTAAAACTATTATATATCCAACTTCTGTTAAGTAAGCAAATAAGCGTTAACTCGAACGCGATAGAATTATTTTTCTACCCTTATGTGAACAAACCGATGGAGAGGATTTATACTGTTTCATCGAAATTATTTTCTTAATTATCCATTAATTTTTTTTCCTAATAGATTGGCTAAAGGATCATTTTAGCGATAATTTCAATTAACAGCCTAAGAATAATTTACTGAAAATAGAAAAAAGCCAAAAGGATGCAATAAATTTTTGTGAATGAATGATCAAAGAATATCATCGCATTATTGTTCATATTTATGTCAGAATAACGTCGCCTGCCTTTATTATAAATTCAAAAACTTATGGGAAATCAATAATTAACGGCTCGAGCTGATATTTCAAATTTGCTTGCATTTTCCCCGCTGAATAATGACATAGGGTATGCCTGCGCCAACATTGGAGTCGGTTCGGGAGCTGCGGAAGCGAAAATTAAGGCGCTGATAAACTTAAATTATGGATCAAGGGCACCATCCTATACTGACCCGGCTGAAATAATTTGGTCGCTGTCTGAAAGGATGAGTAGGATGACGAGCATCACGCTGGTTATCTTTGAAATTTAAAGAGTTTAAGTACTCCTGAATGGCTCTCTTATTACTGGACTTGGCTGCAGCGTTTTACAAATAAATCAGGGAGGCCCCGTTCGGAGCCTCCCTCTCTCAGGATCTATGCGGGGAACCAGGAGATCCCGCCGCTATAGATGTTATTCGAAATTGTAGGGGGAACTGGTCGCCCACCACAGCCTATCACGGAATTCGCCGATCTGGTTGGTTGCGCCGTCCACGTATACAATCGCGGTGAGCTCCTGCGCGTTTATGGCAATTTCCGGGTTGAAGGCATCGCAGTCAAACGAGAACTGCTTAGCCTCGTGCGGATCTAAAACATACCCGGTCGCTTCAGGTGAGATCACACAGTTCGCCATGTGGTCTGTCTTGATACCACGGGGTTGGACGGAGAAGAACTCGATCCAGACCTCGCCCAATGTCACATAGGTGCCATCGCCGCCGCTCGCATTCCTGATGACAAAGCTCCCTTTCGCATACGATTCAGGACTCTTTCCTGCTTCAGTGATAATAACATCCTCAATATCGATGCTAGGTTTCTCGGGGGCTTCACAGCGAACAGTAACCGTTGCTGAATCCTGAAGGTTGATGTTGCCGTTGAGGTACGCAGTGTTGACCACTTGATACTCATAGGACCCATCGACATAACTTGCATCACCCTCTGGCGGGCAGACAAAGTCCTCTTCGAGCGTAAAGTTCGCATCACCATTGACGATCTCTTCAAATAGCGGGAAGCGGTCGTCCGTCAATGTTCCCGAATCGAAACCGATCAGGTTCTCGGTGAAGGAAACTGGCGCATAAGCGTACTGGTCGATGTTGCCATCGGCAGTAACCGTGGCAGTATTCAACGTAGCCGACCCATCATCCGGGTAAGCCTCATAGCTGCAGACAGCTGTAGAATCGGCAGCGACCCAGCCAAATCCCTGATCACCTTCTGTTAGGGGATCACAGTCAACAGCAGCAACCGTCATATCATCCAACATGTCACTGACCCAGAAAAATTGAGCTATGGCTGCCGGATTGTAGATGGATATATTACCGATCACCTTATAATTATCAAGGGTCTCAGTCTTATCAACATACAACAGCCAGTCTGTTGGAAAAATGGCACCAGGGCCACCGATGTAAACGACAGATTCTTGATCGACTGCGTTAACATATTTGTTTAGATCCCACTCAACTGTGCGGTCGTAGGAACCTACGGCATCCTTCGTTGGCTCTAAAGCCGGCAGGGTACAGGTCAATTTGATGGCTGCATCGTCTTCCAGGTTGATGTTGCCATTAAGATAAGCGGTGTTGGTAACAGTTTCTGTGTACTCTCCATCTGTGTAATCACCTGGATCCGTCGAGCACTCGAAAGTCTCTGGGAGGGTGAACTCATCATCGTCTGTAACTATCTCAGAGAAAAGTGGGAAGCGGTCATCCGTCAAGGTGCCCTCGTCGAAACCGATCAGGTTTTCGGTGAATGAAACCGGGGCCGTGGCCATATCACCGTCCACACCAGTCGTGAGCGAAGTCACTGTCGCGGTGTTCAATGCCGCCGAATCATCCGCCGGAAAAGCCTCATAAGTGCAGATGACGTTGTCGTTGGCGGGAATTGTGTCGCTCGGGCAGGTCACATCAGCAACCGTGCCGTCATCCAACTCATCAGCGACTGAGAAGTCCACAGGGAATTCGTTGGGGTTGTTGATCGTTATATCCCCAATCACCTTGTAGTTATCGAGGGTCTCGGTCTTGTCCACAAACAACAGCCAGTCCGGGAAGAACTCGTCGCCCGCCTCACCGGTGTACTCGGTTAAGTCATTGCCTGCTTCGTTGACGTTTTTGACCAGATCCCACTCAACCGTTCGGTCGTAGGTGCCCGCTGCAGTTTTTGTGACCTCAAGCGGTTCACCACCCGGGATCAAACAAAAGTCCAGGTGGCTGACACCTTGATATTTTCCGCCATTGGGGTTGGCGTTTGCGTGAACACCCGTATCGTAGGAAACCGGTCCAGTGTTGGTGGCGCCGCTAACGGGCGGTTCGTATTGGTACAGCAGGTACTGCCTGGACTTGACGAACAACCGCGCCATTGTACCGCCGATGACCTCGAAGTTAAAAATGCCCTGGTCTATATAATCGATCTCCACTGTCACGGACTTCCCGTCAAGTATATAGGTCATGCTGCCATCTGCCATCAGGCTTTGGAATTGATCCTGAACAAGGTAGCTGCCTGCAGGACAGACCCGGTCATCCGGGAAGGACTTCAGCTCCGGGGTCACATTCCATGTGGTCGTTGGGTCAAACGTGCCAACCGCCAGGACCGCTGCAGTGACAAGCAGGCTTAAAAGCAGAGCCAGGGTTATTGCCACAGTCGCTTTCTCCGACCGTGTACTAAAATATTGGTAATACTTTTTTATTTTTTTCATTTCATCTATCTCCAAATATGTCTAAATTACCGATAAATATTTTGAAAAACACTTTTTCCCACTCTACACCTTATTCAAATTACCTCCTTTCCAACTTGCAAAACTTGGAAATAATTTTTCTATCCCAACATTCCCATGATAAATTTCGACAGATCCAAACCATGTGTTGGGTAGATTACTGATCAGATGGATTATTTCACTAAACATAATCATTGAGTAAATCCAAAAATAATTGATCTAATTAATCATTACTGGTTCTATTTTCGTGATATTCTCAAAAAGCCTCCCAAAGATCAGGCACAATACCTTGCCTGATTGGTCAGACTAAAGAATTAAGTAGATATTTCTCCCTGAAATATTTTTATATTCGATGTTGGTTGGAATAAAGCTGTTTCGATGAGTGATGCATACACTCAAAAGTCTTGTTCGCCCCCGCCTCTTGGGTATATTTTTCAATTTTTGGGCTGGATGAGGTTTAAATTATTTGTTTCCAGAAACCTCCGTAAAGATTGTGATAATTTTAGATATCAAAATAGTTTATGCACTGATTGAGGTGGATGGGATTTTCTGCGTTGGTGAGTTGTGATAGATAATGAAACTGCTTTAATCGCATACTCAATGGTTTCGTTGCCCCCGGTTACCTTATATTGAAATTTATAAGTTCTTATTCAAATTGAGAATGTTTTGTTTATAAGCCTATTTCTCCTTTTCTTATCATTTTCTGAAAAATGATCGTGGAAAATCAAATCAGAAAATAATGGTGCCGTTTCTTTAAATAGACTAATCTGATAATTATTATATAATAAGTCCAAATTAAAATCAAGTACGAATTTTTCCTGTTATTTTCAAAGATAAAGTTCAAATTTGGTTTATAAATTAATTTATCTCCATTAAGCTAAAAATGAAATTTAACATCAAAAAAAAGAGCCCACCCAATTGGAAGGCTCTGTTGTTATAGGCAGAATTATGAGAATTCTTCAACAATCTATGCCGGCTTTATCTCCATCATTCTAAGTGTTTTCCTTTTGCTGAAGAATTAATCGTCGTCATCGTCATCATCATCGTCGTCATCATCCTCGTCATCGTCGTCATCATCGTCGTCCATGTCGTCATCATCGTCGTCCATGTCGTCGTCATCGTCGTCTTCCATTTCGTCGTCGTCTTCCATTTCGTCGTCGTCGTCGTCTTCCATCATATCGTCGTCATCATCGTCCATGTCATCATCATCGTCGTCCATATCGTCATCATATTTGTCGTACATGTCGTCTTCATCATCATCGTCCATGTCGTCATATGGATCGTCTTCGATTTCAATTTCTTCAATGAAGAACTCACCATCCCCAAGCATTCTTGCTTCAATCTCCACCCAATCGCCAACTTCGATATCTTCAACATCATCATCAAACTCTGTCTCAGGACCGAACTCAAATCTAAGACCGTTGACAAACAGGTAATCATCTCCAACTTCACTGACAATACCGGTTATTTCAAATTCGTCATCAAAATCATCATCATCTGAGGTCTCTTCGATTTCGATGGCATAAATCTTTCCCTCAGTGTCGATCCAGGCTTCAACTTCAACTAAATCACCAACACTGATTTCATCTTCAATTTCTGTTGCGGCAGTAATGATAATGTTATATCCTCCTATCACCCATTGAGCTTCTGATATTTCTGAGACTATTTCGGTGAATTCTATTTTTCCGCTGTAAGATCCGGCGGATGCCGAAAAGCGGATAACATCATCAAATGAAACACCTTGGTTACCTGTAACCTTTGATACATTTTCAAATGCCTGTGCGAAAGATCGCAATGACCCGGTAATCTGGCTGAACATCATTTGAGCACGTTCAGGATCCTCAGAGCTAATCTCCGCAAGTTCTATCAGCGCTCTTTGAATGTACTGCTCATACGCTATCACAGCTTCACCAATGTCGCTATATCTTCCTTCTGCGATCAGTGATTCGATCTCATTAAGACGCTCTTGTGCATATTGGAGATTGATTAATATTTTATCTTCTGAGTTTCTTGTCAGTCGAACCCTTGTCTGTTCAATACTTGCCTTGATTGGGTATAGACCGTCACCCGGCAAAGAATTAGCGGCTGCAGCTGCGGTAATACCTGCACCGCCGAAAAATATTGCAATCACAAAAACTGCAATTGCTCCTGCTTGAATAACTTTTTTCATTCTGGGTGTCGCCATTGTAAAATACTCCTTTAATTTTCTTACAATATTTATTTGATCATCTTGAGTTTTTAATGTCTCATTACTGCTTAAATTCTCAATTTCTGCTAAATATCTTGATCTTGTATTTTCAGCCTTCTTCGTGTCACGCGGTGGGACATGTCGTAATTCTGCGATTAATGCTTCAAGTTCAGGATCTATTTTGTTGTTATCTTTATATTTTTTGTAGTTCATTTTTCCACGTCCCGATCTCATCTAATGTATCTCTCAATCGTTTTAATCCTCGATATTGAAGTGCCCTGCTAGCCTCTACTGTTTTTCCAAGCTGTTCAGCTATTTCCTCATGTGACCAATCTTCCAAAATATGTAACTCGATTACCCGTCGTTGCTCCTCTGGCAGCTTAAGTAAAGCGCTTCGCAATTTTTCGTGAATTTGATCCTTTGAAATTTGCATCTCCGGGTTATTCATTTGATCAGGAATTGGATCCTCGCCAATATTTTCCTCTGGTTTCCTCTTCCTGTAGTAGTCGACGACCCAGTTGTGTGCAATTCGATACAGGTAAGCTGTTTTATTGCCTTTAAGCTTCCTACCATCCCTAAAAAATTGTAAATATCGAGTAAAGACTTCGGAGACACATTCTTCAGCTAAATCCTGATCACTTAGATAACGATATGCATATCGATAAAGCGCTTCATTGTTCTCATCGTAGAGCTTGATAAGAATTTCCTTATCAAACTGTCTATTTTCTTTGTTTTTTCTTTTCATAGCTGCCTTTTCACTTATTACAACGTATTCGGGCTAAAAATGTGACGGTGTGAATTTTAATTTTCCTCCCAATGAGTGTTCGATGAAATCACGGGAAAAAATTTCCTGTTAATCTAAAAATGACATTTACTAACTTAGTTTACAAGTTAATACATAATGTTAATTGGCTTTGAAATATCAAAGAATGAAGGAAGGAGTATTTATATAAAAAGAGGATAGATGCCAGTCGTAAAAAACTGACATCTATCCTGTTTTTTAATAATTACAGTTATATTATTTTCTTATTTCTTGTTTTCAACAAATTCTACTGCATCGCCAACGGTTTGAATTTGGCGAGCTTCTTCATCTGTAATGCTGATGTCGAATTTTTCGCACAACCCATCAATTAGAAAAAATTGATCCATGGAATCCGCCTTCAAATCTTCAATGAAACGGGTTTCCGCCGTAATATTATCATCATCGACTTTCAGAACATCCACAATGACTTCTTTTACCTGATCTACTGTATCTGACATAACGCCTCCTATCTGGAAAATGATTACTCACATTCTATCGCGCCCTGGAAAACTGTCAAGGCTTGGGACCAAATCAATTATAATTAACACACGATTATGAAAAAAGATACGAACATCTCCAGCCGAAAAGGCGACCATATCAGGATCAACCTCGAGGAAAATGTAAAATCTGGGATTTCCACTGGGTTAGAAAATTACCATTTGATCCACCAGGCATTACCTGAAATCTCTCTTGACGAAGTTGATTTGAGTCAAAAGGTTTTTGGCAAAACCCTTTCGATGCCGTTACTCGTTTCCTCCATGACAGGAGGTACAGACAAAGCAGCAGAGATCAACCGCATTCTTGCAACAGCTTCCCAGGAAGTGGGATGCTGTATGGGGGTTGGCTCCCAACGGGCAGCGATCGAAAACCCCTCACTGAAAGAAACTTACAACATACGTAAATATTCCCCTGATATATTATTATTCGCGAACCTGGGGGCTGTCCAATTGAACTACGGTTATGGCATTGATCAATGCAAAAAAGCCGTAGATATGATCAAAGCAGATGCTTTGATCCTTCACCTCAACCCACTACAGGAAGCTTTACAACCTGAGGGAGATTGGAACTTCAAAAACCTGGCTGAAAAAATCTCCGAGA
>JBEPWN010000111.1:0-7782 GCA_041642395.1 Marinilabilia sp.
CAGAGACTGGCTGGGATAATTTTCAAGGCTTTGCAATGAAACAAATACAGAAGATTGCTGCAAGATTTCCCACGGTTTTGAATGCATTCCTGTAAAAACAATATTCTCCAACTTCTGATCACTGATATATTGTCTTAACCTACTCATCTTACTGCCGGTACCCATTACATAAAATGTAACCTCCTGATGAATATTTTCTTTCAAAAGAAAATTTACTGCTTCAACAAAAAGCATTGGATTTTTCAATTGTTCCAATCGCCCGAGAAAAACCACCCAGGGCTTTTTGGGCAGTGCCGGATAATAATTGGTATAATTAATGAAACTGTTTGGAGTAACATGCATTTTACCTTTCATTTTATTGCCCATTGCATTATAATAACAATCGACCAATGAGGGTGATAAAAAATCGAGTGCATCGGCGTGTTGCAAAACCCAATACTGACTATCAAAGAATTTTCTTATATCAGTGTAAACCATCAGTTCATCACTGGCATTCACACTGTAAACAAAATAAATTCCCAGCCATTTGCACAACATCCATGTCCATATTCCGCCCTGCCAAACCCCATAAAGCATAGAAATATGATAACGCCTGGTGTTCCTTTTGAAAAAAAATAAAAATCGAAGCCATAAGATCAGCATCCTAAAAAAATACTTCCATCCGCCAAGGAAAAGACGAAGTTTTGATCTTTTGCGACTTGCTTCACTACTAAAACTTCCTGCATTACCACTTTTGTGGTGAGATACATTTTCTCCCACATCATCAAAAACCAGAATTCTCTTGTGAGGCTTTAACAAAGTATTATCTACAAACAAGTTAAAAAGCCGGCGATTGATAATGAGATAATAATCAGCCTCCTTTTTCATCAGACGGTTGAAAAGGGTGACATAGCGTTTTTCGGCACCCCCGTACCGACCCGAAAAATTCAGGACACAAAGAGCTCTGTTGTGTTTATCACCATTTGTCATTGTGTGAGCGAATGCAATTTTTCCGCCAGCCACGACGCCTTATTCTGCCATGATAACTGTTCACGGGCAAAAGCAGCACATCGTTTTTTGATATCGATGTCACTACGATATTTAAGAATGCGTTGCTGCACTTCCGATTCTGATTCATGAGGCTCCCATACCTCTCCCAAACCATTGTCCCGGACCATCTCCACCAAAGTATGCACATGAGGAGTTACTAATACCGGCACACCGCTGGCCAGATACTCCGAAAATTTGGTGGGGAATGCGCGGTGATTGAGCAAAAAATCTTCACGAATCAGAAAAGCCATATCGGCCACCATTTGATAACGGTTAAGCGTATGCTGATTAAGATGGAACATACCATAGGCAGATTCCGGAACCCCATGCCGGCTCAACTCCTCAAGGAATTTTTCAGACCTCACCGGGGTATTTATCATTAACCAGGCATCCGGACAGATTTTCAGGAATCCTGTAAAAAAACGCACCATTTCAGGAACCATCTGATAATATTTATCGGTGCCGCTGTAAACAAACACAAATCGGTTTTCCAATCCAAGCTGTTGCCTCATCTCAGAAGCCACATCAGCATCATAAAAGAAATGACGGCCATCATAGAAATTGTATTTGGCAACGTGCTTTTTACCCACTGAAAATCCATCGGAAGAACGGGACACTGTAAAAACAAGACTGCTTGTTCGAAGGCAAAAATTGCGAATCCACCAGTAAAAGTGAACCCGCCATGCCGGAGCTCCCTGCACAGCCATCTCATCAACGCGGTCTCCCCGCATATCGTAAACCAACCGGTACCGAAAAAATAATTTCAAAAGGCCACCATACAGAGTTCCTACATCATTGTAGCCATACATTACAGCCGGTTTCGTCTGTCTTAAAACCCCCACCAAATGATAGAGATTAATAAAAAACTGAATAAACTGGGGGCCCAGTCTTCCCCTTCCCATTTTTCGCCTTAGAAAAAAGGGCCGGCAGACTTTGTCAAGACCAGACTCCACCATATATTCCTGGCCGTTTCTCAATTGTGTTTGGCTGTGATTAAGCGAAACCAGCACCACTTCCATGTTCTTTTCCCGAAGTTTGGGCAGCACAAATTCAAAAGTTGATCTGAAGTTTTGAGTCTGCACCTGAAAACCAGGCTCATCAGGTCTTTGAACAAAAGCCACCGGCGATAAAAAAAGTATGGTCTTACTGTGCTTCGTCATTTTTTTAGTTGAGATTACAGACAATAGTTCGTTAAAAAAGTCTAAACGCAGACCCAACGACGCAAAGTTTTTATCATCCGAGAGCTGTTATTAATGCGCGTGGATACATAAACAACTCTTTATCTGCCTTTTATGAAAGCATAACAGAGTAGTGTCCAGACACATGATTACTAAGACACTTTTCCGACTTTATAGACGGGCTCTAATTAATTTATAAACTCCAATAAGTTATGTCATTAAACTTATTTTTGAAAACGCCTTTCACATCCACAAACAGAGGATCGTTAATGGTAATAGACTTAAAATAAGACTCATCCAAACTCATATATTCATTATGATTGACAGCAAGAATAACAGCATGGTATTTTTTTTCAATTTTATCAACCAGGCCGTAACCATATTCTTCCATCAGCTCCTCGGAAGATGCGTGGGGATCAGCCACATCTACATTGACACTAAATGATTTGAGTTCTTTATATACATCTGCCACTTTGGAATTTCGTATATCGCTCACATTTTCCTTAAACGTTGCCCCCATAATAAGCACATTTGCACCGTAAATATTATGACCCTTGGATATCAATTGTTTTACAACCTGCTTAGCGACGTAGGGCCCCATTGAGTCGTTGATCACCCGGCCACCGGTAATAATCTTTGAGTGATATCCCAGTTCATTGGCTTTATAGGTAAGATAGTATGGATCCACACCAATACAATGCCCTCCCACAAGGCCGGGGAAAAAACGAAGAAAGTTCCACTTAGTACCGGCCGCCTCTAATACTTCGTATGTATTTATATTAAGTCTGTTAAATATCAAAGACAACTCATTCATCAATGCGATGTTCACATCGCGCTGGGTATTTTCAATGATTTTAGCAGCCTCGGCCACTTTAATTGAACTGGCCTGATGAATGCCTGCTTTAATAATAGACCCGTAAACAGCAGCAATAACCTCGAGTGCTTCATCATCACTTCCGGATACAATTTTCAGGATTTTGGTGAGAGTGTGTTCTTTATCGCCCGGGTTGATGCGCTCGGGGGAATAACCCACTTTAAAATCAACATTGAATTTCAGGCCCGACTCTTCCTCAAGAATTGGAACACAGTCATCTTCGGTACACCCGGGATAAACTGTGGATTCGAAAACCACATAATCGCCTTTTTTGAGAGCCTGACCAACAAGTTTTGATGCACTAAGCAATGGCCGTAAGTCGGGTAAATTATGGCTGTTTATAGGAGTGGGAACAGCAACCACATGAAAATTTGCTTCACGTAAATCGTCAGCATTACTGGTAAATTTTATATCGCACCCTTCGAAATCAGAGGCTTCCAATTCATTACTGGGATCGATGTGCTTCTTCATTTTTTCGACACGGGATGGTTTAATATCGAACCCGACCACTTTCATTTTACGGGCAAATTCCAAGGCAATGGGTAATCCTACATAGCCAAGTCCCACTACCGAGAGTTTGACTTCTTTGTTGATCAATTCTTGAAACATACTATTTCTGATTTTAATATTTAATATTATTTATTTGATAATGGTTTCGTTTAGCTTATGCAACAGTTTAATTTTTAATATGTTAAGATTTGTCGGTTGCGAGCAGATTATCAATATTAGATAATTCAGCTCTGCTTTCTTCCCCGTGGCTGAGCACTTAAATCTTACATCTAAAGATTTATTTATGCTGATATATTCTTTCAATAATATCCACTACTTTCAGTCCTTCTAACGCATTGGTGGTAATATAGGTTCGATCCTTCAGGGTCTGAATTACATTATCGATCACAAAATGGTGATTAGCGGCAGATCCTCTATAGTGACCGTAATCATTTGGGGGATTGGATGGCTCCAATACGGGCATCTGATAATCTTTAATATTGCACTCGACCACCTCATTCATGTATTGGCCCGATACTTTGATGGTTCCATTTTCTCCAATGATGGTCATCGTACTTTCCAGATTCCTGTCCCATACTGCCGTGGAAAAATTAAGGTTCCCCATCCCTCCGTTCACCAGATCAAAAACTACGGATCCGCTGTCTTCAAATTCAGTGGAATGTTTATGTGAGAAGTCATGAAAACCGGCTTTTATATTTGTGATATCTCCAAAAAGCCAGTAAAGCATATCTATAAAATGGGAGAACTGAGTAAATAAAGTACCCCCATCCAGTCCGGCGGATCCATGCCAGCCGTTATTCAGATAATATCGGTCATCACGATTCCAAAAGCAATTGAGTTGCACGAAAAAAATACGTCCCATAATTTTTTTATCCATCACCTCACGCAGCCATACAGAGGGGGGTGAATAGCGATTTTGCATGACTGTGAAAACATGCCGCGAAACCTGGAGGGCCTTGTAGATGATCTGCTCGCCCTGAGCACGTGAAAGAGCCATTGGTTTTTCCACCACCACATGCTTGCGCTGTTCCAGTGCCTGAATAGCCTGAGAAGCATGAAGGCCATTGGGAGTACAAATATTCACCACATGATATCCGTCCTTTTGACCAAGCATTTCCCGATAGTCGGTAAAATACGGAATGTCATCATGTTCCCAGCCAGTCTCTTCAGGCGTCCTGATGTCGCAAACTGCGCAGAGTTCGGCATCCGGATTTTCATCTATCATACGGGCATGGCGCTTTCCAATATGTCCGAGACCTACGACTGCAAACTTGACTTTATCAACTATCATAAGTTATAATTTTACAACACGTCCTTCATGCAAAGAATATACAATGCCACTTTCGGGACAAACAGCCTGCGGCTGGTCATTAAATTCCAAACGATGTCCGTATTCACTCATCCATCCCACATTCCGGGCAGGGTTACCCAACACCAGTGCATAATCAGGAACATCACTGGTTACCACAGCGCCTGCTCCAACAAATGCAAAACGACCAATGTTATGACCGCAAACAATGGTGGCATTTGCACCAATGGTAGCACCTTTTTTAACCAGGGTTGTTTCGAACTGATTCCGACGCGAAACAGCACTCCGCGGATTCGAGACATTGGTGAACACACACGACGGCCCCAGAAATACATCATCTTCACAAACAACCCCCGTATATACCGAAACATTGTTTTGCACCTTTACATTATTGCCCAACACCGCACCGGGAGAGATGACTACATTTTGCCCTAAACTACAGTTAGCCCCGATACGACTGTCGCTCATTATGTGGCAAAAATGCCAGATGCGTGTTCCGGGCCCAATTTCGCAACGGTCATCCACCACTGCGGATGGATGAATTTTTGGTAAGGAAACATCACTCATGAAAACTGTTTGATTTTATCGGTTATATACAATTGTTCTTCTGATGTTAATTCAGTGTGCATGGGCAACGAAAGCACCTGGTCGCACAGCATTTCAGTGACCGGCAAAGATAACCCCTCCGGACAATATTTACTGAATAAAGGCTGCCGGTGCAGAGCTGAGGGATAATAAACCATAGAAGGAATACCAGCCTCTAATAAAAACCGTTTCAATGCATCGCGTTTACCCGCGGGCACACGCACCGTATATTGATTGTATGAATGCAATCCGTTATTCTCATTTACAGGGAGGTGCAAAAATGAAATATTATCAAGTTCGCGATAATAATGAAAGGCTGCCTTACGCCTGCGGTCTATAAAATCATCCAGATATTTCAATTTCTCAATCAAAACAGCTGCCTGAATGGTATCAAGCCGCGAATTTATACCTATTCTCTCATTGTGATATTTTTTGCGTGAGCCATGATTAACAATCATTCTTAGTTTTTCAGCCAGTACCTCATCATTGGTATAGCAGGCACCACCATCACCAAAACACCCGAGATTTTTCGAAGGGAAAAAAGAGGTGCATCCAATATGCCCGATGGTTCCCAGTTTCTTTTCTTCGCCTTTAATGATACAGGCAGCCCCCAGACTTTGAGCTACATCCTCGATCACAAAAAGATCATGTTTTTCTGCAATATCCATAATTTCTTCCATAGCAGCAGCCTGACCAAACAAATGCACAGGAATGATGGCTAGTGACCGATCGGTGATGACTTCCTCAATTCGAGCAGGGTCAATATTATATGTATCAGCATCAACATCAACCAGCACAGGTTTAAGCCCAAGCAACGCAATCACCTCCACGGTAGCCACAAATGAAAAAGCGGTGGTAATAACCTCATCACCAGGTTCAGGATCCAATGCCATAAGCGCTGCCTGCAAAGCATCAGTACCGTTGGCACATGGCACAAGGTGCGATGCCCTAAGGTAATCAGCCAATGACTCAGAAAATGTTTTGACTTCGGGTCCATTAATGTATTTCCCATTGTTCAGCACCCGAGCCATGGCATTATCTATGCCAGGCTTTAACCGCTGATACTGGGTCGTGAGATCCACCATTTGAATGTTTTGTGTGTACATATCAAAATCCATAATTAATACCAAACTGACTCACAAATCCATTTTCTTCAAAAAGAGGAAGTGTATAAGTTTTTTTGTCCGGGCCTCTCATATCCTGATAGGATACCGACAAATATACATAACCATCATTGATTATCTGCCATGACCCTTTGAAAGCTGCTTTCTGCATTTCCCACCGCAGCTCACTCATAAATGGCAATCCCCAACGGGGTTCATCCTGATTTATTTCCGGATGAGCATTCTCATCACCTTCAGAAATAATACTTTGATAATCCTTTCCTTTGCGGGCATAAGTATAAGATAATTCTAAACTTACACCACGAGCAGGTTTATACATGGCACTCAAAAACCATTCATCGCTGTTGTCGCTGAGATAATGCCCCATATTGTAAGCATTGCTTTCCCAGGTGGTTGTAGGGATGATGTGCTGGTAGACCAACGGATTGTTCCGGGTATATTCGGCTGTAAAAACAAAATCGGCCGGAATGCCGGTCAGACGGGCGCCTGCCTTTGCACTAATGAAGTTGGAGTGCTGTTCGCTGTCAAACATGCGGTTGAAGGAAAGTTCATCCGCAAAGATGGTACTGTACAGGTGCAGATTGCTGATTTGCCTGCTGCTTACATCAAAAAACATTTGTGCATTCTGCCCAACACGGTTTGACGCCCCATAGTAAGTATGGTCCACGGATTTATAAAATAAAAATGGAACAAAATAAGCTGGATTGATCTGGGTGTCGGCATAAATAATGCTGTTACCGAAAGACACATACAACTCGTGCATGGGCTTTACCGTCAATAATGCTGCGGCAAGAAATTTATCTGAAAAAACCTGCCGGGTTCCGTCATAATATTGAAAAGACTTTGCACTATCAACCACTTCCGAAACCAACCACCCATGCATGTACTGTACCTCAAACCAATCAACCGGCTTGATGTTCCACATTAAATATGCATGAGAGGGGGTGTTTCCGGAAAAAATATTAGCACCGTTATAGCCGTTACCCCACACATAATTATTCTTGTGAAGTCCTATCTGACCCCATTTCCACGACCACGTAAACCCGCCCCGCGCTTCACTGTAATCCTGTTCCTTGTCATCGCCCTTATAAACCGCCCCCCGTCGCTGAATCAGATACGGCCGCCCGCCCATCAGCTCCGATTCGTAATTGTCGCGCAAGCTTCCATAAAACC